>JAICHN010000017.1 GCA_025924845.1 Chloroflexota bacterium
GGGAGCTTGCGAGACGCGGAGAGTCACCTCGAGCAGGTGCGCGCCTACTGCGGCGACTCGCTCCGTCTGGCCGAGGTCGAGTCCGCCCTGGGAGTGGCCCGCTTGGGGGAAATTGCCGGCCTGGCCGACCTGATGGCGGCAGGCGATTTGGCCGGAGCCCTGCTGCTCCTCGGCACCATGATGGATGGCGGGATCGAGCCTCGTCAATTGACTCGGCAACTCAGCGGCTACTGGCGCGACGCCATCCTGGCCCGGGCGCGCCGCCAAAAGGTGGCGGAACCGCACGTGGCCCGTGTGGTTACGGAGAGGATTATCCCCGTCCTGCGCAGTCTGCTGAGCGTGGAGAGCGTGGCGCGTCGTTCCGACTCGCCGCGCTTCGCGCTGGAGATCGCGGTGGCCGAAGCGACCTTGCAACTGGCCTCAGGGACGGCGGGGGATACACCGTCGCCGATTGCGTCCGCTCGGCCCGCCTATGAGGCGCCTCTTTCGACTATAACCGCCGCGCCCCCCAGGCAGCCGCGAGTACCCGCGTCGGCGCCTGCCGAGCTGGACCAGAGCGCGTTGGTCGAACCGCCCCTATCGTCCCCCGGTCGGCAGGAAGCGGATGGAACCGCTGCCGTGCCCGAACCGATTGCTATACCGATCGCGGTGAACGCCGTCGCGCCGTCGGATCCCACCCCGAACGGGGTGCCGTTGAACGGGCACGACGGGGGGCTGCCCGAGCGCGCTCCGGGTGATGGGGAAGGTCGTCCCGCCGGTGCCGGCGACCAATGGCATGCCGTCCTGCGCCGCCTGCAGGATCTTGGTAAGACCAGTGTGCAACAACTCGCGCAGAAGGTGGTGCGCGGCGCTATCATCGCCGAGCAGGAAGTGCTCACGTTGGGATTCCTCCCCTCCGACCGGTTCGTACTGACCATGCTGGAGAAGACGGCGAACCGCCAGGCCCTCGAGCAGGCCGTGCATGAGATCTACGGTGGGCGATGGATTGTGCGCTGTGTTACGATCAGTGAACCGCGAACAGGGGGTGACGCCGAGGCCCAAACACGAGAGTATCTTGAAGATATGGCCGCCGAGCTTAGCGGCGGCCGATTGGATTCCCAGGGCGTCTGAGCCGCCCGCCAAGATGAAGGAATGATGCCATGGGATTTGATCAACGAGCCATGAAGGACATGCTGAAGCAGGCGCAGCAGATGCAGGCGCAGATGGAGCAAGCGCAGGCCAAGTTGGCCGAGGAAAGCGTGGTCGGCTCGGCGGGCGGCGGCATGGTGAGCGCCACGATCACCGGTCAGCTGGATATCACCTCGATCACGATCAATAAGGACGTGGTGGATCCCGAGGACGTGGAGATGCTGCAAGATCTGGTGCTGAGCGCCGTGCGCGAGGCGCTGGAGAAGGCCAAGGCGCTCCAGCAGGACAAGCTTAGCGCCGTAACCGGCGGCATGAACCTGCCGTTCTAATCCTGTGTTTGGCACCCAACCTGGTGCCGGCTCCATCGCGGAGCCGGTTGCGCAGTTGATCGAGCAGTTGGGGAAGTTGCCTGGGGTTGGGCCTAAGACGGCTCAACGTCTGGCCTACTTCATCCTGCGCCAATCGTCCGAGGAAGCGCGTATTCTGGCTCGGGCTATCGTCCAGGTAAAAGAGCGCATCGTCTATTGTAGTATTTGCTGTAATCTTACTGAACATGATCCGTGCGCCATATGCGCCAATCCGGCTCGTGACCGCGCCGTCATTTGCGTAGTCGAACAACCGCTGGACATCCTGGCCGTCGAGCGCACGCACAGTTTTCGCGGCCTCTATCATGTTCTGCACGGCGCATTATCACCGATGGACGGCATCGGCCCGGGGGAGATCAAGATCGAGCCGCTGCTACGACGAGTGGCCGAAGGGGAGGTTGCGGAGGTGATCCTGGCCACCAATCCCACCATGGAGGGTGACGCCACGGCCATGTATCTCACCCAGCGCCTCCACGGCAACGGGCGATCAGTCCGTGTAACTCGGCCGGCCCGCGGTCTCCCGGTGGGCGGCGATCTCGAATTCGCCGACGATCTCACTCTACGGCAGGCCCTGGAGGGGCGACGCGAGCATCCATAGCGCATGCACGAGCTGCCCACCGTCTGTTCCCTATTTTGCACATCGGCTTTCTTGTCATTCCCGCCGCTTCGTGCTACGGTTTAAGCAGCTGAGGCGAGTGGAGACAAACGAGGGCCGACATGCATGCTGCTACCGATACCTTCGACATCACGGCACGGAAGTTCCATCAGGCTGTCTGCGTGCTGCTGCTCGTTGCCGCCTTCATCGTCGGCGTCCCGGCCGGCTATTGGTTGGTCGGCTTGGTTGGGTTGGTGCTTCTGGTCGGGCGATTCTTTTGGCAAGCCGACCTCTTTCGCCAATTTGCCTGGCGCGTGCTTGAGCCCGCGCGCCTGCTCCAGCGGCGCGAGGTTCAGGAGAACCATGAGACGCGCCGTGTCGCCCGAGTGATCGGAGGGGCTTTCTTGCTGGTGGCCGCCGCCCTTCTGGCCGCCGGGCAAGGCTGGGCCTGGATTCTCGTAGCCCTGATCGGGATTATGATCTCGCTTGATGCCCTGTTCGATTTTTGTGCCCTCTGCTGGTTAACCTACCAATTCGCCAAACCGGCTCTTCGCTGATCGGAAGCCCGCCATGCTGGAACGAACCGTCATCGCGTTGATCTTGATTGCCTTTGTGCTCATTGTCGCGCTTGCCGTTCGCGCGCGCACCCGCCGGCGAGTGGATCAGGCGGTGGGTACGAGCCTCCCGCCGGCTCTTGCCGCGCGCCTGCCCGGAAGTGGGCCGGCTATCGTCTACTTCTACGGGCCGCACTGCGCCGATTGCCGGCGCCAATCGGTAGTCCTTGAGCGACTGGCGGTGGATCAAGGGATCGCGGTGGCCCGAGTCGACGCGGCAAGCGAAAGCGCCCTGGCCGGTACGTTCGCCATCATGACCGTACCCAGCACCCTGGTGATCGACGCGGTCGGGCGGGTTCGCGCGATCAATCTGGGCTTTCGACCCTACGACGCGCTGCGCGCGCACCTCCGTGAGTTCGGGGAAGCGACGGCGGACGTCGCTTGAGAGGATTCCTCCGGTTGATCCTGACCGATCCTGACCCTAGCTTCCACCGTCACCAACCCGGCGGCTAGCCGACTCCAGATCCTGCTATCCTGGAGGGGAGCAAACTATCGGGCCCGCGGCTCAACTCTGACGGAGCATTCTGGTGGCAAAACGGCGTAAACGCAATTCCGAACCCGAGGAGGTGCTGCTGATCGAGCAGCAACCGGATCGGGAACTGCAGAAGGAGTGGACGGGCCTCCTGGTACCCTATATCTACTGCTCCGCCTGCAAGCATGTCTATTCACCCGATGAGCTGAATCGCTTCGACCGCGACGAGCCGTTGCCTCTGCCCGCCCTGGACGATGAGGGGAAACCCGAGGGCGCCCTCGACCTCAAAATCGGCTGTGGGCGTTGCCGCAAATCGCGCCTGGTCCGTGTCCTGGTCGACTTCGGCGAGGTCGAGCCATACCGCGTAGGCGGGAAGCGGGCCGAGAGCCTCGGCCAGCAGATTTTCCTCTGCATCTGTCCGCTGTGCGGGGGCGCCTGCCAGGTGCAGCGTACGCGCGGCCTCAGAATGGGCGAGAACTGGTACTGCGGTACGTGCAACCTCAGCCTTCAACGCCGGTGGATGTGAACCTAGCTTCTTGCGCCATGACCCACCGGGTAAATACACTGCGGTCAGGGGCCTGAAGCAGGCAGACGGGCGGTACCCGTCTGTAGTTGCCCGAAAAAGGAGCCGCCGCCGTGGCCTATAGTGTGGAAAACTGGCGATCAGCCCTCGAGGTGGATCTGGCCGTCGTGCAGAGCTTTGGCGCGTTCTCACCGGGCGGCCGCTTTCTGGCGGCGGCCGATACCAATACGATTGAGGTACGAGAAGCCAGGCGCGGCGGGATCATCGCCACCGTGCAGATGCTGGCCGTCACCTCGCTGGCGGTCAGCGCGGACGGCGACCTATTGGTGGCGGCGGACGATGAAGGGAATATCAACGCCTGGAGTCTCGCGCCCAATACGCCGCTCTGGAGCGATAAACTGGTCATGCCGCCCCCCGCCTACGCCGAAATCGTCTACGATGTGCAATTCGCGGCGACGGGCGGCCTGGCGGTGGCCAGCAAACCGGCCGGCGTGAACAATACCCTGGTCGGCATCTGGCCGGTTCAGAGCGGCATGCGGCAGCGCCCAAGCCCAGTGTGGCAGAGCGTGATGCTGAACAGCGATTATCACAGTCTTAGCCCCAGTCCCGACGCCGGGCGCATCCTGCTCATTACGGACGAAGGGTATTGGCTGATCCATGCGAATAACGAACGATCGTTCATCGACGGCTTTTTCGATAGCGGAGAGAATGCCGTGGCCGCTTTCTCGCCGGACGGTCGTCTAGCTGCCGCAATCGAACCCGAGGGCGGTTGGATCTACCGCGTCGGCGAGCACGAGGTGGTGGAGATTGTCGATATCGGTATGCTGGACGAGCCGACCGACATCTCGTGGTCGCCCGACGGCGAGGCGGTGCTCATCACGACCGAGGATGGACTTTCCCTGTGTACGCGCACGGGAGATGAGCATGAGTTTACCTATCAAGGCGTACTGGCCGACCTCCCCGGTTTCGAGGCGGCGGCCTTCATGGACGCAGGAACGATCGTCGCTAAACGAGGCGACAGCCTGATGTTGTACACCCTCGAGGCCGACTCGCATCCCTGAGCGCACCTCGAATACTATTATGGAAGGACCATGTGATGAGCAATGAGCAACCGTACGACGTGGTAGTGGTGGGGAGCGGGCCTGGCGGTTATGTTGCCGCCATTCGCGCCTCGCAATTGGGCCTACGCGCCGCGATCGTGGAACGCGAGTCCCTGGGCGGCATCTGTCTCAATTGGGGTTGTATTCCCAGCAAGGCGTTGCTCCGTAACGCCGAGATTGTGAACCTCTTCCAACACGCCTCCGACTTCGGCATCGCGGTCAGTGAGGTCAAGCCCGATTACGGCGCGGCCATTGGCCGCGCCATGGGCATCGTGGACAAGCAGGTTAAGGGTGTCGGCTTTCTGATGCGGAAGAACAAGATCGACGTGTACATGGGCGAGGGACGACTGACCGGTCGAGGGCAGGTGGTGGTGAAGGACGCGAAGGGCGCCGAGACCACGCTCGCCTGCAAGAACGTGATCGTCGCCACCGGCTCCAGGGTGCGGGTGATCCCCGGCGTAGAGATCGACGGCAAGGTGGTAGTGAGCAGCCGAGAAGTGTGGAGCGTGACCGATCTACCAAAGCGTGTTGTCGTGCTTGGCGCCGGTCCAATCGGGGTCGAGTTCGCGACCGTGCTCAGCTCCTACGGTTGCGAGGTGACCATCGTCGAGATGCTGCCCCGAATCATCCCCCTGGAGGACAAGGACAGCTCGCAAACGCTCGCGCGCGCCTTCGCCAAGCGCGGCATTACCCTCCTGACCAATACCAAGGTTGACCACGTCGAAGTGAAGGATGGCGTCGCGCGGGTGTTCGTGGGGCCCGCCGGCGAGGCAACCGGCGAACCGAAGGTGCTCGAGGCGGATCGGGTGCTGTACGCGGTGGGCTTCGCCCCCAACAGCGAGAATCTGGGCCTGGAAGCACTGGGCGTGAAGATCGAGCGCGGCTTCATTCAGGTAAACGATCGCATGGAGACCACCGCGCCCGGCATCTACGCAATTGGCGATGTGACCGGCAAACTTCCTCTTGCCCACGTCGCGTCCGCCATGGGCGAGGTGGCGGCCGAGGTCATCGCGGGCCACCCCACGATTACCCTCGACATGCAATCCATGCCCCGCTGCACCTACAGCGCCCCCCAGGTCGCGTCCATAGGCTTGACCGAAGAGCAGGCGCGCGCGCAGGGCGAAGTAAAGGTGGGAACGTTCCCCTTCCGGCCCAATGGGAAGGCGCAGGCGCTCGGTGAGGTAGACGGCCAGATCAAGATTATCGCCGACGCGCATACAGGCGAGATTCTCGGCGCCCATCTGGTCGGCCACGACGTCACCGAACTGATCGGCGAGTTTAGTCTGGCCCGCTTCCTGGAAGCCACCCCCGAGGAGTTGGCCCGCTCGGTCCATCCGCACCCAACCCTCTCCGAGGTCATTGCCGAAGCGGCGCTCGGCGTGGAGGGCGCGCCGATTCATATGTAGGGAAGAAACCTGGGCCGGCCCGCCCGCCATAAGGGTCCGGCCCGGCGCTCACCGGCGCGCGCTTCACGACGTCGGTATGGAAGGGAGTCTTTGAATGACTGCCGTCGCCGAGTCAATCCGGCAGCGTGCGCTCCTGGTGGTTGAGCATTTGGCGGCCGCCTATCCCGACGCGAAGTGCTCGCTGGACTACGCAGGCCCCTTTCAGCTCCTGATCGCTACGATGTTGGCAGCCCAATGTACCGACGAGCGCGTAAACCAGGTAACGCCGGCCCTCTTTGCGCGCTTCCCAACGCCCGCCGCCCTTGCCGAGGCGTCGTTGCCCGAAATTGAGACGGCCATTCGCTCCACCGGCTTCTTTCGGAACAAGGCCCGCCACATCCAGGGTGCGTCGCGAATGATCGTGGAGGAGTTTGACGGTGAGACTCCCCGGACCATGGCGGACCTCCTGAAGTTACCGGGGGTGGCGCGCAAGACCGCCAACGTGGTGATGGGCAATGGCTACGGGCAGGTTGAGGGCGTGATCGTCGACACCCATGTGGGGCGGATCAGCAGACGGTTGGGCCTGACCACGGCCGACGATCCGGTTCGCGTGGAGCAGGACCTGATGGCACTGCTGCCACAATCAGAGTGGCTCGCCTTCAATCACCGTATGATCGATTTCGGACGGGCGGTTTGCAAGGCGCCGCGCCCCCATTGCGCCGGCTGCCGGTTGGCCGCCCTGTGCCCTTCATACGACTCGAACAATCTATGATTCCCACCGACCCGGTTCCCACTGCCGAGGCGCCGATCGCTACGCCGGTCGATGCGGCAGGTGAACCGGCCGACATTGGTGAGGCGCCGGAGCGTCCGCCGGCGCCCATGGCCCGACTTCTCGTCTCCATCCTCCTGACCATCGTCGCTTTTTTACTGATCTATTAACCCTGGCCCCGGATCGCCAAGCTGCGCGCGGCGGGTGCGGCGTGTTGCGCCCAGATTCCCAGCCATACCATAACGTTCCAGGGTCGCGCCATGCCTATCGACTCAAGGAACAGCGGCATCTATTTGGGCGTGCTCCTGGTCCTGGCCATCCTGTGGGCCACGGGGCGCCAAGGGGCGGCGCTCTACGCGCCCCGAGCGGTGAGTAATCTCCTCATGCTGCCCGTTCTAGCCATGATCTTCGACGGCTTCAACTCGGTGGCCGAGAGTCATCACTTGCATACCTACTATCAAGACACCAACACGCTTCGCGTGATCACCGGCACGTTGGCCGGGATGGCGCTCACTATCCTGGTCGTCCCGATCTATAATCGTCTGGTCTGGCACAACCCGGCCCCGGTTGCCGTTGCCGAGGACTATGGGGAGCTTTCCGGATTCGTGATCGTTGCCGTGCTCGTCATTCTGTCGCTGCAAGCCGCGCCGGCCGCGCTCTATTATCCCCTCTCCATTCTGAGCATCGCCGGTTTCCTGTGTACCATGGTGATGGTGAACAGTTGCGTACTGCTGGTGTCGCTGCGCCGTGAGCGTAGCGTGGCAAGCAATCGCGACCTCTTCATTCCGGCCCTGGCAGGGCTGGTCCTCACCTTTGGCGAGATCCTGCTTATTACCACGTGGCGCGCGTTCGCCCACGGCTAATAGGGCGGACTGCTCCGTGGTATCTTTAAGTGCCGGCGGCCGATGCATCGATATGCTGTGCTCGTCATGGAGGAGATAACGCGATATGGCCACCTTTCGCCCCCAAGGACTGACCTACGATGACGTGCTGCTGGTACCTCGGCGCAGCGGCGTTGCCTCGCGGCGCCATGTAAGCACCAGCGCGCGCCTCTCGCGCGCGATCACCTTGAGCATTCCCATCGTCAGCGCCAACATGGATACGGTCACCGAGGCGCCGATGGCCGTGGCCATGGCACGGCAGGGCGGCATTGGGATCATCCATCGCTTCATGTCGATCGAGCAGCATGTACGGCAGGTCCAGCAGGTGAAGCGAGCCCAGGGCGCCATAGTCGAGCAACCGTATACGGTGCAGCCCAGCCAGACCCTGGCCGAGGTTCGCCACCTCATGGTTGAACAGGCGGTCGGCGGCGTCCTGGTCGTTGACGAGCGCGAGCACCTGGTGGGCATTCTCACCGCGCGCGATATCCGCTTCGCCACCGACCCCGCGCAGCCAATCTCCGAGCTGATGACGCCCAAGGCGCGGCTGATCACGGCCCGCCTCGGCATCGACACCGAACAAGCACGCGCCCTGCTCGATCAGCATAAGATCGAGAAGCTGCCCCTGGTTGACGAGTCGGGGCGACTGGCCGGGCTGATCACCAGTAAGGACCTCTTGCAGGACAACCGGTACGGCAGCGCCGCCCGCGATGCCAAGGGCCACCTTCTGGTCGGAGCGGCGATCGGCGTGGTGGGCGATTATCTGGAGCGAGCGCAGGCGCTCTGGCAGGCGGGCGCCGACGTACTGGTGATCGACATCGCTCACGGTCATTCCGATCACGTGATCGCGGCCATCCGTAAGCTCAAGGCGCTGCCTCGCAACGGTGAGTTGATCGCGGGCAACGTGGCAACGGCCGAAGGGACCCGTGAACTGGCGGGCGAAGGGGTGGATGCGATAAAGGTTGGGGTGGGACCAGGCTCAATCTGCACCACCCGTATTGTCACCGGCTTTGGCGTCCCCCAGCTTACCGCAGTCCTGGAGTGCGCCGAGGAGGCCGCTCGCACCGGCATCCCGATTATCGCGGATGGGGGAGTAAAGGCATCGGGCGACATCACTAAGGCACTGGCCGCGGGCGCCGGCACCGTGATGATCGGTAACTTGCTGGCCGGCACGCGGGAGAGTCCCGGCTATACCGTGGTGCGGAACGGGCAACGTTACAAGATCGCTCGCGGCATGGCATCGTTGAGCGCCACGATCGGACGCAAAGAGCGTGAGCTCGGCGAGACGGCGAGCGACGACGGCTTTAACGAGGTGGTTCCCGAGGGTGTGGAAGCAGTGGTGCCCTATCGGGGCGATGTGACCGAGATCGTCTTCCAACTGGTGGGTGGACTGCGCTCGGGGATGAGCTACTGCGGCGTCCGATCGATCGCCGAACTCCAGCAAGAAGCGTTGTTCATGCCGATCACGGGGGCGGGGATGCGGGAGAGCATGCCGCACGACGTGCAGGTGATCGCCTAGGATCACCCAGGTAACGGCTTTGCCCGTGGGGCGCCGGTGCTTCAGGGAGAAACGTCAAAAGGTACGCAGGCCGCGAGAGGCGGCCCGCGTGCGGGATCTTCGTTCTGGGTCGGTCGGTCGTCACGGCCCGGTGGGCCCACGGCATATCGTTGGGTCATCTGGATTTACTCCTCTCGATGCCGATCAGACGCTTACGCTCAACGACCGCAAAAGGGTTGACGCCTCCTCTACGGTAATCTCGCCCCGTTGCAGGCTTTCGAGCACTTTGAGGCGCGCATTTTCGGGAGGCTGCTCTCCCTCATGGCCGGTGTCCTCGGCAAGCTCCGGCTCCGGCTCTTTGCCATTCATATACCGCTCCTCAGCACGAGATGCGCCAACTTGACCGAATGGGGCAGGCTCCCCGGCCCTGATTATGGGCGGCATGGCCGGAATGGGGGAGATTGGTGAAGTCGGGGAAGGCGACGGGACGGGATCGAAGGGCGGCGGTGCCGGCATGGCAGGCGAGAAGTCTCGCGCGGGCGAGGTGCCGGTGGCCTCCTCACGCTGGGTGCCGCGCGACGGACGTTCGCTATCCCGGCGGTTAATGGTGATATCCCCGGCCCCTGTGCGGAGTTCAATATCGATCGTGCCGTCGCCGATCTTCCCCACGTAACGCGAACCACCATGTGACTGCGGCCCCTGCTTGCCGACCATGACCAACGGGAACTCCGAGTTGATACTGCCCATGCGGGTGATCGCCTGCAATCTGGCCCCAGGCGGATTGGCGATGGCCAGTCGAATATCTCCCGATCCGGTGATCAGGTTGTGCCTCGTGCCATGGAGGATGCTCGTACACTCAACGTCGCCCGAACCAGTCCGCGCCTCCAACCGGTCCACGTAACCGCCGCTCAATTCAATGTCGCCGGAACCAGTCGAGACCTGGAACGAGGCTGAATCGTCCACCTCAATGCTCACGTCACCCGAGCCCGTATGCATCTCCCAGGGGCCGGTCAGCCTTCGGCCTTCAATGTCGCCCGAACCCGTGTGGACAGCGCCTCCCTCAACGCACTCCTCCAGTTCTACATCGCCCATGCCGCTGTGGGCACGCACGGGACCACGAAAACCCTTAATCTCGATGTCCCCCTTGCCGGAGCGCGCCTCCAGGGTTCCTCCGGCATCCCTGACCTGGATATCTCCCAGGTGGTTGTGAAGGACGAACTCACCCTTCAGACCGTCCACGGTAAGGTCGCCGCGGCTGCTCTGGATCTCGATGCGAGGCATCTCCAACACGACAGGCACTCCCACCCAAACACGGCCCTGCGAGGAGCCGAAAGGGAAATCGCCTCGGAAGATGCCGTTCACGGCCTGACCGACCACCGTATTGATAAAGGTGCCTAGATCCGCCAGATCCGGCCCGCCAAACGGCGACGAATCGTCTTCACTACGGTTGTCCTCCATGTCTACCCGGCGCTTGGCCTGCATGCCTTCGCGGCCACGTCCGGCGCCGCCCCGAATGACTACCCTATCGCCCGAGCGTTCGACCGCCACGCCTTCGGCACACTCCACGATCAGTTCGTCACCTTCAACCCGTGACAGCTGAATCGTCCCCTGGTGCAAATGGACAGTCAGTGCGCGTACGCCCTGTGCCGGTAGCCGATGCTTGGTCGTGTCCATCAGTCCTCCTCCGTCTCCCTGGCCAGGGCTTGCAGCTGATTCAGTGCATCCTGGGCACTCAGTTGTCCTGCCGCCACCTTCCGCAGTACCTCATCGCGCCCGCCCGCCGGCGGGGCATCCGGA
This sequence comes from Chloroflexota bacterium, assembly GCA_025924845.1. The sequence continues at coordinate 11,125 of JAICHN010000017.1, forward strand.
CGATGATGCAGCAGACGTACGATTTCTTCCAGCTTGTTGCGCACGGTTGGATAGGAGATGCCCAGGGCCTTCTCCATTTCGGACAGATTGCCGCGACGCTCCACGAAGAGCAGCAAGAAAGTGCTCTGCTCGGCGGTGAGCCGGCAGAATGCGCACGGTTCGAAGCCGCCCTTCATCTCCATGCGGCACTTGTTACACCGCAAGCCCGTAATGTGCAGCGAACCGGCGCAGGCCGGACATTCTTCCAATATCTTCCGCATTCACCCCTCCTTACCTGCTACTCTAGCGCAAAAGATTGGAAAAATCAATAGATAGATAAGAGAATTCAATTATTCGACCGAGCTGGATTGGAGGCGTCCCCCCTTTATAACCGAAGAGCCAGGTTCCTCACCGGGGAACCTGGCTCTTCGGTTAGTTGTGAATGAGTCGAGCGGAGGCAGTCCCTCTGAGCTCGCGGACCTTGGCTATTCAATTACGCGGCCTGTCTAAAAAGAGGCCCTCAACCGGTTTTCGAATCGCGCGGTACGCGAGATTTGACTTCTAGATCTGGCCCAGTTCGGTGATCACGCGCTCGTACGCCATCAGGAAGTCACGCTTCAGGGGGATAATGGGGATACCCATCTCGTTCAGGATGGGCGCCAGATGCCGCTCGCGGGCATAATAGAACGCCGTGACACCAGGCCACGTGACCACCGCCGTGCTCGCCGGAACATCACTCCGTCGCAGTTCAAAACTGCCGAACGGCCCCATGGCCGCGTAGCTGCCAAACGCGGCAAGCTCCGCCTCCGTCCGCTCCACTAACCCAGCCAGAAGCGGTTCCGGAATCACCACGTAGCCGTCAAATTCGCCGGCAAAGCGGCCATCGGCCGGCAACACAATGGGCGGTTCTTGCTCGGTTTCGGGTAGGCTGGGAAGGGTGTCATCCGGCCAGGATAGGCCGGGGGCGGGGACTTGCGACAAATCATTCAACGTGAGCTTTCCTCCGAAGTGTGTAGCGCGGCTAGACCAACCCCGTAGGGGGCCGTACCCTAACTGTACACCGTATAAGACATGCCGTCTCCCGGCAAGCCGCATGAGCGATACTGTCGGTGAATTGGCACGCGCGTCGCCGGCGGAGCGATCTTCTTGGAAGCGCGAGCGTCTCGCTCGTCCTCGTTGATCGTGATGACGGGGACGAGCAAGATTCTCGCGCTCCCAGTGGTCTGAGCTTGGTCCTTTCGGCAACAGCATCATGAGTGCGACGCGTCGTGCACATACTGCACAATAACGGCCGGTTTCGCTATCCTTTATGAGGATCCACGGGCGGGAACGACGCGTCGCGTCCTATACCTCGCTCCGGGTGACAGGTAGTAGAGGCTGTTTGACAAAAGAGGAGAATCGCATTCGTGGGCAAGCAACTGATCTATGACGAAGAGGCACGCGAGGCGCTCAAACGAGGGATTAATACCCTGGCCGGAGCAGTCAAGGTGACGCTCGGGCCTAAGGGGCGGAACGTCGCCATCGGCAAAAAGTTCGGCTCGCCGGTGATCACCCATGACGGGGTGACCATTGCCAAGGAGATCGAGCTGGCCGATACGCTCGAGAACATGGGCGCGCAACTCCTCAAGCAAGCCGCCAGCAAGACAAACGACGTGGCGGGCGACGGCACCACCACCGCGACCATTCTGGCCCAGGCCATTGTAAACGAAGGCATTCGATCCGTGGTGGCAGGGGCTAATCCCATGATCCTCAAACAGGGTATCGCCCTCGGCACCGCCGCTGTTGTGGCGCGCATCCGAGAGATGAGCCAACCAGTGTCCGGCCGTGAAGGCGTGTCGCAAATTGCCGCCATTTCCTCCGGCGACCCGGCCATCGGCGATCTGATCGGCGAGGTGATGGACAAGGTGGGCGGCAACGGCGTGGTCACGGTCGAGGAAGCCCAGGGAATCACCACCGAGATCGAATATACCGAGGGCATGAACCTGGATCGGGGGTATATCTCCCCCCATTTCGTTACCGACCAGGAACGGCTGGAGGCGGTAATTGAACATCCCTCTATCCTGATCACCGACAAGAAAATCAGCGCCGTGGCCGATATTCTGCCCATCCTCGAGCAAGTGGCGACCAGCGGCAAGCGCGAAATCGTGATCATCGCCGAGGATGTGGATGGCGAGGCGCTGGCTACCCTGGTGGTGAACAAACTGCGCGGTATCGTCAACTCGGTGGCGATCAAGGCGCCCGGCTTCGGCGACCGACGTAAGGAAATGCTGCGCGACATCGCTATTCTCACCGGCGGCACCGTGATCAGTGATGAGACCGGTGCGCGCCTCGACAACGTCACCCTTCGCGACCTTGGCGGCGCCACCCGCGTGATCGCCCAGAAGGAATCCACCGTGATCGTGGGCGGCAGCGGCGACCCGGCCGAAATCAAGGGCCGGGTTGAGCAGATCAAGACCCAGATCGCGGACACCACGAGCGACTACGACCGCGAGAAGCTGCAAGAACGGATGGCCAAGCTGGCCGGCGGGGTCGGCGTGATTCGCGCCGGCGCGGGCAGCGAGGTGGAGCTGAAGGAAAAGAAAGCTCGCGTGGAAGATGCCCTTTCCGCCGCGCGCGCCGCCCTGGAGGAAGGCATCGTGCCCGGTGGTGGGGTCGCGTTCCTGGTGGCAGCCGCCGCTCTGGATAACGTCAAGGCGGTGGGCGATGCGTGGATTGGGGTTGATCTACTTCGCCGCGCGCTGGAGGAGCCGACCCGTCAGATCGCGCACAACGGCGGCGAGGACGGCTCGGTCGTGCTGAACGAAATTCGCCGTCGTCAAGCCGCGGCCAAGAGCCAGACGATCGGCTACAATATGGTGAGCGGTCGCTATGAAGACCTGGTGGAGGTGGGCGTGATCGACCCCGCCAAAGTGACGCGTACTGCCCTGGAGAACGCTTCCAGCATCGCTCAGATGATTCTCACCACCGAGACGCTGGTGGCGGACGCTGAGAAGAAGGAAGACGAGCACTAACAAAGAGGTCGGACGAAAGGGAAGGAGGAGGTCGTAAAGTACGACCTCCTCCTTCCCTTTCGTTTCTTGCTTACCGTGCCCAGGTCGCTATAATAACCCCAGCCACCCATGCTCGTATGTCACGGAAACGCGGTGAACGAACAAGATTCCCATCCTCCCGGCGCCCTGGCCGTCCGGCTTGAGCAACTTCTCGGGTTGTTCTGGCCCAATCTCGTTGGAACCGGCTGGAAAGTCTGGCTTGATCTTGAACTTACCATGCCGCAGTTTAAGCTGCTTCTGCTGATCGCCTCCGAGGATGGTTTACGGGCAAGCGATCTCGCTCTGGGGATGGGCGTTACCCCGCCCACCATCACCACCGTCCTCGATCGGCTGGTCGAGCACGGCCTGGTGCGCCGCGAGGACGATCGCCGTGACCGCAGACAGGTCATTGCCCGCGTCACCGAAGAGGGCGCCGCCCTGCTTCGCCACCTTGGAGTGTACTCGTCGGCGGAAGTCGCGGCCTGTGTCGCGGCCCTCAGCGAAGCGTAAACGGCGTGCCTGTTCGCGGGCCTGTATGATTTCCATCGGGTCCGCCGGGCCCGAACGGCCCCGTCAACCGACGATTCGACTGTCTATGAACCTACGCTCCTCCCCCGGCTCCCCGACCCCGAGCAGACTGCCAGGGCACATCCTGCATCCCGGAACGGTGATTTGCCGCCCGAGCCAACACAAACAGCAGATCCGACAGACGATTGAGATAGCGGAGAACTTCGCCGTTCACTGCCTCGATTGCCGCCAGGGCGACGACCCGCCGTTCGGCCCGCCTACACACCGTGCGCGCCAGGTGCAAAGCGGCGGCGCTTGGGGTGCCCCCCGGCAGGATGAACGTCTTGAGCGGCGCAAGTTCAGTCTCATAACGATCGATCTCGACCTCCAGGGCCTCGATTCCGGTAGGCTCCATGAGCGGCACGCGCAACGCCAGCCGGTCGGCGGCGCGCTCGGGCGGGGTTGCCAGTTCGGCTCCCAGATCAAACAATTCTGATTGGATGCGAGTGAGGAGCGCCGCGATGTCGGCGGGCAGGCCCGGCGAAGAGGCCAGGGCCAGGCCAAGGCACGCATTCAGCTCATCAAGGGTCCCGTACGCCTCGACCCGAGGCACATCCTTACTTACGGTTCGGCCGCCGAACAGCGCGGTTTGTCCACCATCGCCGGCCTTTGTATAAATCTTCACGACTATCACCCATTTCCGCCTGCGTAAGCCCGCTGAAAGCCTACCATAGCAGCAGGAGGATAGCGTGCGCCAAGCACGCGGCTGCTTTTGACGTATGATGAAGCTTCCCGCTACACTGCCCGCTGTGTTTATGCTACCGGTGCGCCTCCGTGCCCTCCTCCCGATTCGGCCTGTTGCCGCGGCGATCCGATGAAGATTTCGATTATCATCCCGGTCTTCAACGAAGCGGACACGATTGGCGAAATCCTTCTTCGCGTTCGTTCATCGCCCATTGACAAGGAAATCGTCGTGGTGGACGACGGTTCCACGGATGGCACCCGAGAGCGGTTGGCCCAGGAAACCGACCCCGATACCCATATCGTCCTCCACCAGGCAAACCAGGGAAAGGGCATGGCAATCCGTACCGGGCTGCGCCATGCGCATGGTGACTACATCCTGATTCAGGATGCCGACCTGGAATACGATCCGGCCGACTATGAGTTGCTCCTGCGGCCAATTCTCCGCGGAAAGGCAACGGTGGTCTACGGCTCTCGATTTCTCGGTGAGCACAAGGCGATGCTCTTCTGGCATAGCGTGGGCAATCGCTTGCTGACCCTCGTAACCAATGTGTTGTACGATTCTACACTGACGGATATGGAAACATGCTACAAATTGATTCCCGCTGAGCTGATTCGTGCGATCCCATTGCGGGCGCGCCGTTTTGAGTTCGAGCCCGAGATCACGGCCAAGATACTCAAACGGGGTCACCGGATCTACGAGGTGCCCATTTCCTATGCGGGGCGCGAACCTTACGAAGGCAAGAAAATTAGTTGGCGGGACGGCTTTCCAGCCCTCTTCTCACTGATCAAATACCGATTCGTGGACTAGGCCCGTGCGCGATCCATCCATCTCTCGCGGTGCCCTGGCTCTGGGGCTGCTTCCTCGGCTCCCTGCCTGGGAAATGGTGGTAGTTACCCTGCGCCGATGGCTGCTCAGCGACATTCTCAGTATCTTTCTGGCTACGCGCCTCAGTTTCCTTTTGTTGACCTACTTTGGGCGCGCCCTCCTGCACGATCCCGCCCTGGTGGGAAATAACCGCCTCGGTTTTTCCGGCTACCTGCTGGATAGTTGGTATTACCGCGACAGCCAGTGGTTCCTCAAGATCGTTCGGAACGGCTACAACTACAACGGCGTGGGCCATACCTCCGCCGTCGCTTTTTTCCCGCTCTATCCCGCTTCTGTTCGGTTGCTGCAGGCGATCACGGCCATCGATCCCAGCGTCGTGGCCATCCTGGTCTCCAATCTGGCCTTTTTAGGGGCCATGATCTACCTCCACAAGCTCTGTGCCCTGGAGTTCGGCGACGCCGTGGCCCGGCGCGCGGTGTTCTACATGGCGATTTTTCCTACCGCGTTCTTCACCTTCGCCCCTTACTCCGAATCGCTCTACCTCATGCTGAGCATCGCCTCGCTGTACTACATGCGGAGCGAGCGCTGGTGGCTGGCCGGGATTTTCGGGGGGTTCGCGGCGTCCGAGCGCATCCTCGGCGTCCTGCTCGCCCTTCCCTTTGCCTGGGAGTACGCGCGCCGCCGTCTCGTTCACCGGCAAACACTCCGCCTGGATATTCTGGCCGGCGCCCTCATCCCAGCCGGACTCCTCACTTACATGATCTATCTGTATGGGCTCACCGGAGATCCCCTGGCCTTCGTCCATGCCGAGGCAGGCTGGTTCCGGGTTTCTCGCCCACCCTGGGAGGTTCTGGGGACCAGTCTGAGCGATATCCCCCGCTCAGCCGCCAATCATCCTTACTTTCAGGCCCATGCCTTGATCGAGAACGGCTGCGTTCTGGCGGCGCTGCTGCTGCTGACGGCGGGAGCGCGTGTCTTACCGCTTTCCTTCACGCTCTACGGATTCGCCTGCCTGGCAGCGCTGCTCAGCGCTCCAATCATCACGAGCGACATTCCCCTACAGTCGATGTCGCGCTACGTGCTGATTCTGGTGCCGATGTTCATCGTGTTGGCAAAGCTGGGGCGCCGGCCCATTTTCGACCGACTGTACGTATTGCTGTCGGTGGGCGGTCTAGCGATGTTTACCGCCCTATTTGTCAATCACATGTGGGGCGCATGAGGACGCCGATCGCCTCATATGCCTGGAGCATGGAGGCCAGATAGGCGAGCCCCACCAGATGCCCGGCCAGTACGTCGGATGCCCAATGATGCCCAAGATAGATTCGCGACGGACCAACCAGGCCGATCAGCAACAGACAGTACAGCATCAAAGCCGTACGGAGGGGGCTCTCCGGCATATAGCGGCCTGCCAGAAAGAAGACATAGCCGTAAAAGGCGGTGTAATGCGTGGCGTGGCCGCTGGGGAAACTGTTGTCTTTGAACGGCTTGAGATGTTTGCGGTAGCGGAGGTCCGGCCGCGGCCGACCAACCAATAACTTGATTACCCCGGTCGTGAATCCGGCCCCCATGGTGCCGATGCTGAAGATTGCCTCGCGACGGCGATCGAGCGCCCAGAAATTGGCGGCCAGGCTGAGCACCACACTGTGCGTGAAGGGCGCATAGCCGGCGGAACTGACGATGCGCAAGGCTCGCCCCACGGCATCGGGAAGCCGCCGTTGTAGCCGAGAGGTGATCGCCACGTCGAGCCGATTGGGCTTCGACCGAGAAGCCGGCACCGCGAGGCAAACCAGGGCGCCGCAGCTGCCTGCTACGACGGCATAGGCGCTCGGCGCAATGGACCAGGCCGCGGGCCGGGTAGCTTCAGCGTTTCCCCTATCAGTCATGTGATTGAGTGTAGCACGGGGCAACCGCCTAAAGATCCCCCGGCAAGTGCCGACTACCGGTGTAGGAGACCTATGGTTTATCGGCGTACCGTGATGCGCCCAGCGCCAGGTCTCCAAGAGAACACCCTCGTGGGGAGAAAAGGGCTCGCTGGATGCCGAAGTTTTTAGTAGTGGATGATGCAGCCTTTATGCGGTTACGCTGCGTGAAGCTGCTGAAGGAAAATGGCTACGAGACCATTGAAGCCGAAAATGGCCTGCAAGCGGTGGAGCTGTATCAAACCGAACACCCGGACGCGGTTATGATGGACATTACCATGCCCGAGATGGACGGCTTGCAGGCGCTTGGCGCCATCCTGGCCTATGACCCCAATGCCAGGGTAGCCATGGTCACGGCGCTTGGCCAGCAATCCGTCGTGCTTGATGCGCTCAAGCTGGGTGCCCGCGACTTCGTGGTAAAGCCGTTCCAGGCCCCCCGCGTCCTCGAGGCGGCTCATAAGCTGCTGGCGGCGCCGTGATGCGCACCGCGAGGGTCGGGGTCTCTCTATGCCTCGACTCTTTGCCGGTCACGCCTCTGGACTGCTCGTCAAGGATGGGTGTATGAAGGCAGAAGTCGTTCGATCATTCGTCACGGCGGCGCGTGAAGTGCTGTCGCAAGAAGTGGGCGGCACGGTCGATCCTCAGCGCGTGCGACTGCAGGGCGGTCCCTACAAGACGCAGGCGATTACAGTGCTGATCGGGCTCACCCAGCAGCTTGAAGGGGCGGTGATTTTGGGGATGAGCGACGAAACGGCACGGGCCTATTGCTCCCATATCATGGGCGAGCAGGTCAGCGAACTGGATGAGCTGGCCCAGAGCGGGATCGCGGAATTGGCCAACGTGATCGCCGGGCGGGCCGGGGCATTGCTGGATGCGAGAGGCTTTGTGACGGCGATTTCCCCGCCCACGGTGCTGATGGGAGGGAACGGCGTGCTGTCCACGCTCACCGTACCGCGTTTGATGGTAGCAGTGCGCACCCAGTGCGGGATCATCGATCTGCAACTGGCGGCTCGTGAAAAGCCGGCGCGACTCGCCCGGCACAGCGTACCGAGACGCGCGGTGATGCCGGCCTAAGGGGAGCGTGTCGGGCGCTTAGGAGCGGCGGAAAATGCCGACTGCCGCCGCGGCCAGGCCCGCCCCGGCGATCCCGAAGCTCAGACTGACCACGATGAGGGCCGGAAAGCTGATTGTCAGGGGGGTGGAAGCAGGAGTGCCGCTCACCAGGTTCTCCCAAATAATTCCGGCAATCACGGCGCAGACCAACCAGATACCAAGGAACACCGGCATCGAGACGCCAAGGCCCGTGTTTCCTTGCCCGAAATCCCGCCGCTCCACCATCGTTGCCTCCTGATCCTGATCCTGCCTCGTCTACTTCAGCCAATGTACCGAGGGTGCCTACCTAGCGGCAAACCGAGGGAGGTATGCCGGCTTATGCTGTTATAGTGGAAGTGGGAACGGCGCCTGGACGGACCAACCCGGCGAAACTTCTACGAACCGAGCACTGGGAGGGCAATGGGATGCGGACACTTAATCTGCCCACCGATCCGCAAACCGACATGGACATCATCTATCTTCATGATGATGCGGAGGAGGATCTGGTGGGGTCGGATCTCCACCAAGAAGCGATCCATACGGTTCATCAGAGCCTAAAATTGATCAGGCGGCGGCGCGGTCTTCCCTGGCATGTGAGCAATCAGCTCATGGTGTACATGGGAAGGTTGAGCGGTAAGGAGTGGCGGCCGAGTCCCGATGTTATTGTGCATAAGACAGCCGGCACCGTGCCGCTCACCTCGCTCAACGCGGTGGTCCATGGCGCGCCTGAATTCGTCGTAGAGGTCGCGAGCCAAAGTACCTGGGAATATGACGTGGATATCAAACGGCGTATGTATGGCCACGTCGGCGTTCAGGAGTACCTCGTCTTCGACCCAACCGCCGAGTTCCTTGGCGTCCAGGTGCGGGCCTGGCACACAACCGAACGAGGATTCGTATCGTGGCGTCCCGCCATGGCAAACCGTCTGCGCAGCGAAGTACTCGATTTGTGGTTTGAGCCGGACGGCTTACTGCTGCGGGTCTATGACGGCGACGGAACCCCGGTGCCCACGTTCGATGAGCAGGAACGGCGCATAGCCGAACTTGAAGCGAAGCTACGGACGCTCACCGAGCGCGGCCAAACCGAAGCATGAGCCAAGCAGTGGTGCGGCACCACTGCTTGGCTTGACTTTCCTATTACGCGCCGCGCGGCTTGGCGACTTCGGCCCGCACCGCATGGCCGCGCAGGCTGGTGCGGTTGAGCGCCTCCACCACGTGCCGCGCCGAGTCCTGCGGTACTTCGACGAACGCATACTGCTCGTAGAGATCAATCACACCAATGGCTCGCCCCGGAATCCCCGCCTCGCCGGCAATGGCCCCCACGATGTCGGCCGGGCGGATACCCTCGTTGCGTCCAACATTGATGAACAGGCGAGCCATGCCCGGCTCCGCGCCGTCGCTGCCTGGATCGATCACCCGTTTCTCGCCAGGGGCCTTCTTATTATCGATGGTCGCCAGCAGTTTGAGCGCCGCCGCCGCCACGTCAATTGGGTCAGCTTCCTCACTCAGTTCCTCGGCCGCCAGGCGATACGGCTCCAGGCCGCCGCTCTCCATGGCCGCGCGCAATTGCTCGATTAGCAGGGCGCGCCGGCGTGCCTCGACGTCCGCCATACTGGGCAAGCGGCCGGCCTTGATCCGCTTCTGGATTAGCCGTTCGATTAGCTTCAACTGGCGGTATTCGCGAGGCGCGATCAGGGTAATGGCCGTGCCTTCACGTCCGGCCCGGCCGGTACGACCGATCCGATGCACATACGATTCGGGATCCCAGGGGATGTGATAGTTCACGACGTGGCTGACCTGAGGAATATCCAGACCACGCGCCGCCACGTCGGTAGCGACAAGAATCTCCGTTTTCCCTTCGCGGAAGCCCCGCATCACCCGATCGCGCTGCACCTGATTGAGATCGCCGTGAATAGCCTCGGCCTTATAGCCGCGGCCCTGCAAACTCTCGACCAATTCGTCCACATCGCTCTTGCGGGCGCAGAAGATAATCGTCGAGGTAGGAGTCTCCACATCCAGGATCCGACAGAGCGCATCGAGCTTGGCCCGCTGCGGCACTTCATAGTATGTCTGATTGGTCTGAGGAACCGTTACCTGCTCGCGGCCCAGCGCAATGGTGAGGGTGTCATGCATGTAGCGGCGGGAGAGGTCTCGAATGCGGGTAGGCATCGTGGCGGAGAACAGCGTGGTCTGCCGTTCCTTGGGCAATTGTTCGAGGATGAACTCAATATCCTCGAGGAATCCCATGTCCAGCATTTCATCCGCTTCGTCCAACACCAGGACATTGACGTGAGACAGTTTCAGGGTCTCGCGGCGGATGTGGTCCATCACCCGGCCAGGAGTCCCCACCACTACCTGCACGCCTTGCTGAAGGCTGCGCAGCTGACGCGCGATGGGCTGACCGCCATAGACGGGCAACACGCTGACGCCGCTGTACTTGCCGAGGAGATGGGTAGCATGGGCGACCTGGATGGCCAGTTCGCGCGTGGGAACCAGCACCAGCGCCTGTACATAGTGCTTGGTGGTATCGATGCGCTGCAAAATAGGCAACGCGAACGCGGCGGTCTTCCCGGTGCCGGTCTGAGCCTGGGCCACCAAGTCGCGGCCGGCGATCATGGCGGGGATGGCGCGCGCCTGGATCGGTGTGGGCTCTTCATAGCCGACCTCGGTAATGGCCCGCATCAGTTCGGGTCGGAGGCCGATTTCGGTGAACGTGGATATGATGGTAGGTGTCGCGGCGGGAGCTTCGATCATCTGGGACTGCTTTCCTTCCACAGCCGAGCCGTGCGACGCACTCCGGCACGCCCTCTGCCCGCTGTTCCGTTCCTTAACTATAAGATGGTAACAGAAAGTGGGGATGCCGGGCCTACAGCTCCGTGACTAATCCCCCTGGGAAGCCGTTATACGATCAGGCGTCACGTATCCGCCGGGAAATTCGGCGGCTAGACACGAAATCACAAGGAGGGATCACGGCCATGGCTGGATCGGGACGGGGACGCGCATGGTGGGCGCTCAGCTTGCTGCTGCTGTTGGTTGTGCCCTGGGCGAGAGGGACCAGCATAAGCAAGGCGCATGCGCGCCAGACTGGCGGACCGGATTGCGCGGCACTCGGAGTCTACCAAGTGGGATCGAACATCCCTCCCCCAATCGTCCGCCCTCCCGCCGGATCCGGGCAGGGCAGGATCACCCCGGGCGCGGCAATCGCCTATCCCATTTTGGTCGCGGGCACGCTGACCGGCACCGTCACCCTCACCGCTTCCACCACATGCGGCACGTCCACGCAAGGTAGCTTCAGCGTGGCGCTACGCCCTTATCGAGGCCCATTGCCCATGGTCCCCGAAAGCGGATCGTCGTCCACCGGCGGTAAGATCTCCGGCGCGGCCAACAGTGTAGTAGTGGGGCCGATACTCGGCGGCACGACGGTGCTCACCGCCACGGGAACCTTCAGGCAGGATTCGGATCATGCCGCCGGCCGCTCCTACGTCCTTGTGGACGGCACGGTTACCTACGGGCGCGTATCCCTTGGCTGTCCGCCCCTGTGCGGGGCGCAGCCGAAATCGCCCGGCGTCGCGTGCATGCCCACCGGCTGCCGAACCGGTGAAACGGTCACCCGCGTCAGCACGTTCCGCGACGTAACCGGCTACCTTGCGCTCGGCTCAGGCAAACCAGCGACCCTCGCTCTCGCCTTTCTGCCGCCCCCCGAACTGAAGGCAGCAGACCCGAGCGCGGCGATCTCGACGCTGCAACCGATTGCCCTGTGGGGTAGATGGGTCGGAAGCGTGAGCCGAACCGGCTGACCCGAGCGGTTCACGGACAACCGTGAGAGAGTGCCGGGTGGGCCTCACACATGTGGTCGAGGCCGCGTTCTAGGGGCGCGGGCCCGGAGACCCGCGCCCCTCGATCGTGGCTACGAAGCCGGTCAGCACCATTTCCACAAACGCGAAGCGTACCCGAGATTGCCTCATTTTGTTTCCCGGCTGGACGGGGTTTGGTATAGTTGTGGAGTGCTAAACCTACCCTTTTCCGGCTCCATGTTCGACACGCCGCCCACCCGTGTCGTATCGCCCACTCTCACGCGCACCCGCCGCTACGGGCTTCCCGCGCTGATCTTGGTCGGCGCCATAGTGATCGCCGTGGTGCCCGCCACCTACACGGTGGCGGCAATCCTGGGCGTGGCGGCATTGCTCTTTTTTCTATCTCATCCCTATCTGGGGATGTGCGCGCTCACCTTTTGCGTGCCCTTCGAGTCCGTATATAACCTGCACGCGGGCGGCTTTAACCTCACCGTGACCAACTGCGTGGTATTTTGCGTGGCCTTCGCCTGGTTGATGCGCGGCATCTCCACCAGTGATTTCGCGGTGGGGCCAGTACCCTGGCGACCAGCCCTAATCGTCTACGGCTTCGTTTTGATCCTGTCGGTGAGCCAGGCCGTGGACTACGCGGGCAGCGCCAAGGAGTTGCTCAAGTGGGGCCAGATGCTGTTCGTCTACATCGCCGCCTGCAGCCTGCTGCGCACCCGGAAAGACATTCGAACTTTGCTGACGGTGATGTTCGTGGCCGTATTGGCGGAGTCGGCCGTGGGCGTAGCCCAGGTTGCCTTGCATAGCGGTCCGAGCAGTTTCGCGCGGGGCGCTCTTCTCCGCGGCTCGGGCACGTTCGACCAGCCGAACCCATTCGCCGGCTATCTCAACACGGTGCTTCCCCTGGCGGTCTGCTGCCTGATCTTTCGGGTCCTGCCGAGGCGCTGGATGTGGTTCGTGGTAGCGGTTACCGCCGTGGGCGTGCTCGGCTCGCTTTCACGGGGCGGGGAAATTGCTTCGCTCGCCGCGCTGATCACGATCGCGGTGGTGACGACCAAAGTCGCCAAGGCCTTCCTCTTGCTCGCTGTGGCCACCCTGGCCATTGTCGCGGCGGGCATCGTGGTCGGACTGGTTCCGACGTCCGTCACCGACCCGATAGGGCAAGCGCTCGGCGTGTCCAACGTTGATGTGGTCAATCCCACCCCTATTACATGGAGCACGGCCGAGCGCCTGGCCCACATGGAGGCCGGGCTGCACATGTTTGCCGATTACCCGTTCCTCGGCGTGGGGATCGGCAACTATCCGGCCCGCTATCCGAAGTATCGCGTGGCGCCCGTCTGGGGGCCTAATCTTGGCCACGCACACAACTACTACATCAATATCGCGGCCGAGGCCGGTGTGGTGGGCTTCGCCGCCTATCTCTTCCTATTCGGCAGCGCCATGGTGATCTGCGGTAGAACCTATCGAAGGGCGACGGATCCCCTGGGCCGCGCGCTTGGCCTGGGCGGGCTGGCCGTGCTGATCGGCTTCTCCTGTCACCAATTCTTTGACGACCTCCTTGTCCACGGCATAGAGGTGCAGATGGCCTTGATCATGGCCATGGTCACCCGCTCCGCACTGACGGCTCCGGAACCAGTGGTCGAGCCTGCCGAATTGGCAGCCCAGTCGGTGCCGCCGGTCGACTGAGATATTCGAGACCCCAACACCGCGCCGATCGGCATTGCCGGCATACTAATAGAGTGATTGCCGACTATGATGCCGGCGTGAGGAAGTCAACGCA
>JAICHN010000018.1 GCA_025924845.1 Chloroflexota bacterium
CGTGAAGAGGGCCAGGGCCTCGTCGAATATGCCCTTATCCTCGCCCTGATCGCCATCCTGGTGATCATCGCCCTCAAGTTCTTGCAGCCGCAGATCTCGAATACTCTGAACACCGTTTCCAACAACCTCTAAACCAGGTACCGGCAACGAAAAAGGGCGATCACCAAACGGTGATCGCCCTTTTCCCATCCCGTCACTGACGCCGTCCTGGCGGCGTACGCCTGCTCAGCGCGGGCCGGGCGCTGCTTGACGGACCGATAGGGCATCCGTATCATCCAGCCAGGGGTCGGCCAGTGATCCGCCCCGAGAGGGTTCCATGTCGCAGGCCGCCGATCTTTCCCCGATACATAGCGAGTCGGATGTGCGTGCTCAGGTGAGCGCGCAGTTTGATCGGCTGGTGCGCCTCCTGTCCGTTACTGATGCTCAGGCCTGGATGGGCCTGGATATTTCCATGCCGCAATTCAAGACCATGATCCTCCTGTGGTACATGCAGAGGGCGCGGGTCGGCGTTCTGGCCGAACAACTCGGCATCCACGTCTCCAATATGACCGGGATCCTCGATCGGCTGGTCGAGGCCGGGTTCGTCTGCCGCGAGGAGGATGCGGCGGATCGAAGGTTGGTCGTCTGCCGGCTTACGCCCAAGGGCGAGGGCACGCTCGCCAACCTCTACGGCAACCGCGTGGTCCATGTGCGAACACGGCTGGAGCGTCTCTCCGAAGAGGAGCTGCGAGGCTTGCGCTCCGGTCTGGAAGTGCTGCTCGCCCGATGGTAGTCGCCCAGTTTTCCCCGCTGGCTGAGCTTGAGGCTCAGTGCCGGGCCCTGTTGCAGCCGCTGACGCCTCCCGGCACTGACTTGAGCTTCGAGCGCCCACGCTCCTCTGACCTGGGCGATCTCTCGTGCAGCGTGGCGCTCAAGGTAGCCAAAGGCATGGGTCGACCACCCCTCGCCCTGGCCGAGGAGTGGGCGGCCGAAATGGCGGGCACGATCGACATGGCCCCTCTGGTGCGCGAGGTGCGAGCCGCCCGACCCGGTTTCCTCAATTTTTACGCCGAACCCGCCGCCTTCGCGGCCCTGGTACTGACGGCGGTGCGGGTCCACGGCGAGCGCTACGGCAGGCCCGGAGACATCACGGCGCGCTACGTGGTGGTGGAGCATACGTCGGTTAATCCCAATAAGCCATGGCACATAGGGCACGTGCGGAATGCCGTGCTGGGCGACGTTTTGGGCCGCGTCTTCCGCTTTGCCGGGCACGAAGTGGAGATCCAGAACTACATCGACGACACAGGCAAGCAAGTGGCCGATATGCTCTTTGGCCTGATGTATCTGGGGATGCTCGGCGCGGACGGCACGGCGGCATCGCCTGGTAGCCGGAAGGCCGATCACTTCTACGGCGAGGCGTATGTACGGATCAATGCGTTGGTCCGGGAGAACATTGTCCCCGCCGCGGAGATGGAAGCGGGGAGCAGGAGCTTCATGCACGCCCGCGAAAAGGGTGAGTACCGCGATTTGGTCCATACGATTGTCCTCGCCCAGCTGGAGACGGCCTGGCGCCTGGGTATTTTCTATGATCTGTTGGTCTGGGAAGGCGACATCGTCAACGCCCACCTCTTCGAGGAGGCGATGGCGCTCCTCCGCACCTTTCCCAGCGTCTACGCACAGGACGAGGGTAGGCATCGCGGCTGTCTGGTCATCGATATGGGCGAGTATCTCCCGGAAGGCGCCGGCGAGACCGACGCGGAGGTGGACCACCCGACCGAGCGGGTGCTGATTCGCTCCAACGGACTGCCTACCTATACCGCCAAGGATATTGCCTACCATATGTGGAAGTTCGCCCTCCTCGCTACCGACTTACTTTACAGGCTGGATATCGCTCAGCCGAACGGGCAGGAACTCTGGACCTCCTCGCCGGCCGGCGAACCGCGACCCCGCCGTGCCGCCGAATATCTGATCAATCTGATTGATGTGCGGCAGAGCCTACCCCAGTTGGTGGTGAAGGCGGCGTTGCGCGTGATGGGCTTCACGCAGGCAGCGGCGGCACACCATCACCTCGGCTACGGTATCGTGGCGCCCAAGGGCGGCAAGTTCAGCGGCCGCGAGGGGACGGAATTATCGGCCGACGGCGTGCTGGACGCCGTGGCGGAGGCCCAGTTTGCCCGTGCCGCCGCCAAGGCGGTGGAACGCGGCGCCGTGGTGCCCGAGGATGAACTGCGCGCCACCTCGGAGCAGGTAGCGATCGGCGCCCTGCGCTACCTCATGTGCCGCTTCGATCCCTTGCGCAACGTGTCATTCACCATCGAAGAGGTGATCGACGAGCGGGGGCACACCGGCCTGTACGTGCAGTATGCCTACGCTCGCGCCCAGTCGATCTTCCGCAAGGGCGGTTATCTGGGCGAAGGGCAGTCCATCGTGGAGGGTGACGCCTGGGACGACGCCGATCCGGCGCTGCTTGTGCATCCCCGAGAGCGCGACCTGCTCCTCCTGATCGCCCGATTCCCCGGCGTGACGGCCCAGGTGTTGGAGGGGCTGGCCGTGCATGCCCTGGCCGATTACGCCCACGACCTTGCCGACCATTTCACGCTGTTCTACGAGGCGTGCCCTATCTTACGATCCGACGTGCCGGGCGACCTTCGCCTGGCCCGCCTTGCCCTGGTCGCCGCGACGGCGCAATGCTTGCGGAATGTCTGCGGCCTGTTGGGTCTACCGCTGCCGGACCGGCTCTAATTCACAAGAAAACAGTCGATCCGCGAATGTGGATCGGCTGCTGCGTGGCTTGGGCCACGCCCAGTTTCTTGTGAGCGATGAGCAGGGTAGCCCGGACGGGATTCGAACCCGTGATCTTCGCCTTGAAAGGGCGACATCCTAGGCCGCTAGACGACCGGGCCGGATGGCAAGAAGCACCATCTCAGGGTACGGGTCCCCTCCCGGCTTGTCAACCGGCCCGCCCGGGCGCGTTGACCGCAACGACGCGCGGTGCTATCTTGGACCAGAACGGCGCTTTGTCAAGGAACCCGATAGGGTTTTGTGCCGCAAGGGAGGAAAAACCGCCATGGGGAGGATCTTTGGAAACCTCGCCGAAACCATCGGGCGCACCCCGCTGGTGCAACTGAATCGAGTGACGGACGGCGCCGCGGCACGAGTGGCGGTGAAGCTCGAATATTTCAATCCCGCCGGCAGTGTCAAGGATCGCATTGGTCTGAGCATGATCGAGGAGGCCGAGCGGGCCGGGCGGATTGCCCCCGGCAAGACGACGATCATCGAGCCGACCAGCGGCAACACGGGGATTGCCCTGTCCTTCGTCGCCGCCGCCAAGGGCTACCGCTTGATTCTTACCATGCCCGAGACGATGAGCGTGGAGCGCCGGCTTCTGCTCACCGCGCGCGGCGCCGAACTGGTGCTTACGCCGGGCAGCGGCGGCATGCCCGCCGCTATTGAAAAGGCCCGCGAATTAGCGGCGTCCATTCCCGATAGCTTTATGCCGATGCAGTTCGAGAACCCGGCCAATTCGCAGATTCACCGCGAGACAACGGCAGAGGAGATCTGGGCCGACACGGAAGGCGCGGTCGATATCTTTGTCGGCGGCATCGGCACCGGCGGTACGATCACCGGGGTGGGCGAGGTGCTTAAGGAGCGGAAGCCGGGCGTACGGATCATCGCGGTCGAGCCGGCGGAATCGCCGGTGCTTTCGGAAGGGAAAGCAGGGCCGCACAAGATTCAGGGTCTCGGTGTGCCGTTCGTACCCAAGATTCTCAACCGCGAGGTGATCGACGAGGTGATCGCCGTGAACGTCGAACAGTCCACGCAGACGGCCCGGCGGTTGGCCCGCGAGGAAGGGATTATGGGGGGCATTTCGAGCGGCGCCGCGCTCTACGCCGCCCTGCAGGTGGCGCACCGGCCCGAAAACGCCGGCAAGCTCATCGTGGTGGTGCTGCCCGATACCGGCGAGCGCTACCTATCTACCTTCCTGTACCAAGAATCCTAAATCAATGTCCCAATCTGGGAAGAGTGCCTCAGGCGCTCTTCCCAGATCTAACTTACCTTCTTTTGTTTGTTGGCCACGTAGTCGACCAGAATATACTCGCCGAGAGAGTCGGGCGTGGCAAAGAAGGCGCGCCCCTTGTTGATCCGCGTCATCTGCCCCACGAAGTCGGTCAGATAGTAGCCGCTCTCCAGCATGAAGGTGTTGATAATCACCTGGTCGCGCGTGCAGCGGATCACCTCGCGCAGCGTTTCCTGGATCGTGCGGTAGGTGGGGGGATAGTTGAACATCGGCTGCCCGCCCTCCAGGTGGGTGGTGGGCTCGCCGTCGGTGATCACGATCATCTGTTTGTTGCGCGCCTTGCTCTTGGCGAGCAGCTGCCGGCCCAGCATCAACGCATGCTGCAGGTTAGTGCCGTAGTTATATTCGTCCCAATTGATCCCCGGCAGTTGTTCCGGCTTGATCTCCCGCGCCAGATACGAGAAGCCGATAATGTGCAGCACGTCGCGCGGGTACTGGCTCTGGATCAGGCTATGCAGGGCAATCGCCACCTTTTTGGCCGAACCAAAGCAGCCGTTGAGAAACATCGAGCGGCTCATATCGAGCATCAGCACGGTGGCCGACTGCGTCATCAACTCGGTGCGATAGACCTCGAAGTCCTCGGGCCGTAGCCGAACCGGCGTCCCTCGGCCCTGGCGCTGAATGGCATTCATCGTAGTCTTCTGAATGTCCATCAGAAACGGGTCGCCGAAGCTGTAGCGCTTCGTATCGTCGATCCGTTCGCCGCCGCCGCCGCGAAACACGGTGGCATGCTTGCCGAAGCTGTCTTTCTTGAGTTGCCCGAACACATCGCGGAGCGCCTTCTGGCCGATCTTGCGAATCCCCTGTGGGGTAAGCTCGTATTCCTCGCCGTTCTTCCGCACGTAGCCGGCATCCTCCAGCATCTTGCTGATTTGCTGGAGTTGCTCGAGGCGGGCCGCTTCCTCGGCGCCCAGGGCCTCGCGCACCTTGTCGAGGTCGATGTCGTCGATGCCGTCCCCATGCTGAGCGGCGCGCATCTGCGCCTCCAGCTCGTCCATCTGTTGCAGGTTCTCCATCATGGCCATCGCTTCGAGGAGAGACAGCGGCTCATCGCCCCGGAAGGGATAGCGCCGTCGGTTCTCGGCGTTGGGGAAGAGCTGCTGCATGTTCATGGCAAGGCGGGCCAGATCGGCGCGAAGTCTATCGTCGCCGATCAAGGAGTCCATCATCTGTTGAAGCTGCTCGCGCATTTCGGGCGACATGCTCTCCATGAGCGCTTGCATGGCGGCCATCCGCTGCTGCATGTGTTCGAGCAGTTCGTCCAGGTTGTTCACACCGGGGAACATATCCCCGTACTTCTCCATGAACTCATCGAACTTCGGTTCCTTGCCTTGCAGGCGGTCTTCCAGCATCTGGTTGAGGTCACGCACCATTTCGCGGGTGCGCTGCAAATCCTCGGGGCTGATGCTGTTGATCGCCTCCTGCATGCCCTGAAAATAGGACTGCATCACTTGTTGGCGCAGCATGTCCTTGAGTTGTTGGAACTTATCACGAGCCTCGGTATCCATGAACTCGTATTGGGAGAGCGCCTGGAAGCGCTGAGGCACGCCCTCGGGAAGCGCATCGAGCGCCTCACGCTTCTTGGCCGCCATCCCTTCAAGCATCTTGCGCAGCGCGGCGGCATCCTCGGCCGAGGTTTGCTACTCGCCGGCGGGCTGCTTGGCTTCCTCGACTCGGCGTTCGATGCCGGCTCGCTCGGTGTCCACCACATCCTGCAAGCGCGCCTTCATATCGTCCATGATCGAGTTGAGGTTGTGGCGATTCAGCATCTGCTGCCGACGGTCGCGAAGCCGCTCGAGCATCTGCTTCATGCCGTCCAGGCGATCGCCGAGGCGACCCTCATCACCCATGCGATAGAGGCGCTGCAGCACGCGCTGCAGGTCACCGTCGGCCAGCAGATCTTCGGACAGGGCCTCCATCAGATCATGCGCGTCGAACGGATTGATTTGTTGACTGTTGTCCCATTCCGAATAGCGAAAGGCGCTGTTCAGTTCCACGACGCTACCTCCCGGTGCCCTACTTTCGGTAGCGCACGCCCCCCGGCTTACGATCCTTGTTCAATTTACGATTCAAGTGTACGCCTTCAAGGATGAACTCCACGGCGGCGGCGGCGCTGGCCGGGTTCCCCTGGGCGTTCAGCTTGCTTACCGCGGCACGCAGACCGCGTACCTCGGAGACTTGACGCACGTATTGCATGGCGGGCATGCCGTCGCTGGTATCCACGCCGAATCCGCGGTCGAAGTTGGCCAGCAGTTCATCGAACTCCTGTAAGAGGAAGTAGCGATTGAATACGTTCAGGACGGCGCCCTGGCTTATCCGCTCGATGATCCGTTCCTCGCTGGCCTCGCCTACCGTCTCCAACTCGATTTTGCCGGCGGTGGAGGCGACCACGGCGGGAAGATCGCTGATGCGGGGCGCCACCTGCTTCTCACCCAGGCGAATGGCGCGGCGGAACGCATTGCTCAGCACGTTCTCGTAGTTGCTGATCGAGACGCGAACGCTCACCCCGGAGCGCTTGGAAATGTCGGGATTCTTGCGGGCGAGGTGCGTGACCTCGGCGATGATCTCTTTCATATAGCGTGGGAAGGAAACCTCCATGTCCTGATCGGTAAAGGGCGTGGCCTCCTGTTCCATGATCGAGATCTCGTGTTCGATGGTGCGCGGGTAATGGGTGCGGATCTCCGACCCGATCCGGTCCTTGAGCGGGGTAATGATCCGGCCGCGATTGGTGTAATCCTCGGGATTGGCGCTGGCCACGACATAGACGTCGAGCGGCAGGCGGATCTTGTAGCCGCGGATCTGCACGTCGCGTTCTTCCATGATATTGAGTAGGCCAACCTGAATGCGTTCGGCCAGGTCGGGCAACTCGTTGATGCAGAAGATGCCGCGGTTGGTGCGCGGCACCAGCCCGTAGGCGATGGTCAGTTCGTCGGAGAGATAGCGGCCCTCGGCCACCTTAATGGGGTCGATCTCGCCAATCAGGTCGGCGATCGTGATGTCCGGAGTAGCCAATTTCTCGCCATAGCGTTGCTCGCGGTTGAGCCAGGTGATCTCGGTGTCGTCGCCCTTCGCTTCGAGTAGGGCGCGCGAGGCGGCGGTAATCGGGTGGAAGGGGTCCTCGTTCAGTTCGCTGCCCGCGATAGCCGGAACCTCGTCGTCCAGCAGGTTGACCAAAGATCGGGCAATACGGGTCTTAGCCTGGCCGCGTTCGCCGAGCAGCACGATATCCTGGCCGGAGAGGATGGCGTTTTCCACCTGGGGAATGACCGTATCCTCGTAGCCGACGACGCCGGGAAACAATTCCTCGCCGGCGCGCATTTTAGCAATTAGATTCTTGCGCAACTCCTGCTTGACGGTAAGGCCCTGATAGCCGCCGGATCGCAGTTCGCCAATCGTTCGTGGTCGCGTCATGGGTAAGCTCCTCAGGGGGAATCGCCGGCAAATCGGCGCCTGGAGACATGGTCACGACGCGAGCACCGCCCGCCGTGCCGTGGCCGACGGCTGCCGGTCGCCACAAAGCAAAGATGGAATCCCCCATTCTCCTGGAAAAAGGGGACTTGGTTGCAGTGTACCCCTGGTCCGGCTGAGGCGCAAACCGCGAGTCGTTTCTCACGAGCCGCCTCCTACTTTCGAGCTTTAGGGTGATTGCGTAGACTGATATGCCAGGCAATCATCGTGTGATGCGCGCCGGGACTATAGCTCACCGTCACATAGGAACCCACCTTGAACTGTTTCCGCGGTATGCCCTGCCCCAGGCGCAGGAACTTCGTCCCCTTGTCGATGGTGAAGGTGAAGTTGGCCTTGTGTGTCTTCGAGTGGATAGTCACCGATCCGGCGGAGAGGCTGGTGATCGTCCCCACGTAGAAATGGTGGCGCACCGCTGCTTGGCCGGCGCCCGCGGGCCGTAGCGCCATGAACAGGGCGAGGACGAAGAGGATCGCGAGGGGTCGCGCGCCGGGGAAGCGTCGCATTGGGTCGCTCCTTTTCACTGCAAACAGCACGATCAACCTTAATCTAGCGGAGAACGGGCTTCCTTGGCAAGCGAGGCTGACGGCGCGCGGGCAGGACTGATCAGTGACCCGTTTCGAGGACCCACGCCGCCCACGCCGTCACCCATGGTGCTGGCGAGAAGTGAACAGCCCTGCCTTGCACCATCACGGCTCGTGACTTATCGGACGGAGCGAATCCTGGGATGATGCGGCTCACACGCTCTAATCATCCGTCGCACAGGTGGGATGAGCCGCTTTGGAAAGATAATCAGTCGCAACCAGGCTGATGCAGCGTGGTGGCGGCGGGAAACATGAGCACGTGAGATGACTTCCCAACTCCCTGAGTCACGAAGACCTTGCCGGTAGGCTCGTTCACCGCCAGCCCAAGAGGGCCTGGACCTACCGCCACGTTGGCCACCAACCGGCCACTCCGCAAATCCAGGATGTTCACCTCACACGAGCCGTTGTCGAGGATGTAGGCGCGGTGGAGGGCGGTATCCACCTGCACGTTGATCGGTTGGATACCCACGGTCAGGGTCCGCAGCACTCGCCGAGTCGTCAGATCGATGATCTGAGCCTCCCCTGGACCGTCCACTCCACTGATCACCACTGCCTGTCCCAATGAGGTATCCACGGCCGCCGGCTCGGTATCGTAGAGCCGGTTGTCATAACCTACGGTGGTCGATGCCCCGGCATACATGCGATGGGTGATGGTGGCCAGGTAATGAAGGTCGGCCAGGGTAAAGAGTTGCACGGAGGCGTCGTAGGCCACCATCACCCGATTGGCCGCCGCGTCAAAGGCTACGGAGAGCACCTGCGGCACCTGCGGCAATGTGGTGCGTCCAAGGAGATGCGCTGTCCTGATTGCGAAGACCCAAAGGGTGTAGGGAGGACTACTGACAGGGTGGGGAAGGGTGATAAGGGCCACCCACCGCCTCTGCGTATCCGCTACCACGCTTCCTTGATAACTAAACGCGACCCCGGAGCCCATTTGAGCGCTCATAGTCTTCAACGTTGGGATCGGTGAATACACGGCCGCCGGGTACGCCGGCACCACGGCCCACAAGCCGTTGTCAGTGGAGACAAAGGCGACTGGGGGGTAGCCGCCATGGTCCGGCCAGACGCGGAGCACCTTGCCTGTGGTCCCATCCAGCAGTGTGTAGCCCGCTCCTTTACCGGGATTGCCATAGCGGTTGGTGACCCCCAAGGTGCGGACATAGACTTGGTGCGTGCGCGGGTCGACTGCCAGGAGGGTCGGAAGCGGCGCTAAATGGATGGTGACGATTCCTGTCTCCTGTCTCGCATTCGCTGGCTGTTTGCCTACAGTCAAGCTAGCCGCGAGCAGGATCAGGCCTAAGGACCGGCGCCACCAGGATCGTACCGTCTGCGTCCGTGGTAACCGGACGCGTACGTGAGGCATCCTCGTCCTCCAGATCAATAGCAGCCTTCGTAGGCCAGCACCTCAAAGAGCGTGCTGAGGTAAGCGGACCAATTCGTGATACTGCCAAAGAGGGAAGGGCAGGTAAAAGGGTAAGACACGAATAAGCCGGGATAGTAAGGGCTCACCAACTCCTTGTAGACTGGAATGCCGCTACCACTGCCGCCGCCATACAGTCCGAAAAACTCTGGTATGTTTGGCTGTCCACCACAAGTGGTTGTCACGTCGTCCATCTCCTGGAACCACAGAGTACGGACCGGATACGTGCCCCAGCCGCCGTATCCCAGATGGTCGAACAACCAGGTATAGAGATCCATCTGGTACGGGCCTTCCCGCTCGCTGGTGTCGTACTGGGATAGGCAGTTGACACTACTAAAGTTAGTCTCGCTGATGATGAGCGGTGATTGGGACTGGGTATCGAGCGCGGCGTTCATCTCAGCTCGCCAGTATTCGATCATGTAGTTCAGATTTGTGCAGACAGTATTGGTAGCGAAGTAACCATAATTTTTTCCAGTAGCCGGTTTCCTGCTCGTTGGTCATATAGCTGTATGGATGCACGGAAGCGCCCAGAAACTGCTGGGGGACAAGAAGCGACCCGTAATGGGCGGCGCCGTACAGGGCAAGGATGGCAATGGTGTTATTTTCGTAGTCGCATTCACCATCATCCGGCCCATCCATGCCCGCGGTAAGGATGTGCGCATTGGAATACGCGGGGTGCCCGGTGCCGTTAGTTGCGTAATTCAACCAGAGATAGAGGCCCTGAGCCGCGTTTTCAAAGTCTGGCACATATATTGCGTTCCACTTGCTCGCGTACTTCGATCCGACAGGCAAATCAGGCTCATTGCCGATCTCGAAATACATCGGAGGATTGGTACCACAATCCTGAAAAAGGCCGCTACCAACGCAGACATAGCCGAAGTTAGGCATGTAGTAGCTAAAGTACTGCAGCAGGTCGAACCAATCGGTCGTCTCATTGCCGTTGCTATCGAAGCACGCGTTTGTCTGCTGCTGGAAGACCAGCACGGGGACGAGATTCTCGGCATAGGCATTCTGCATCTGGATGTAGGCGCCCTGCCAGAGGGAAGGCGAGAAGGTGAAACCAGTGCAGGGCACAACCGGAATATATGTTGGTTGCTGTCCCGAAGGTGCCAGGTTTGCCTCGGCGCTGAATCGATAGAGTCCGACGTTGAGCGTTCCTCTCGCCAGGTTCATCAGATTCATCGAAGTTGGGCTACCCCCGGCTGAGGGATCGTTCTCTCCGTTGACCCCTATGGGATACGTCGATCCATCATAGTAGGTGCAATTGCTTGTGCAAAGGCCAACGCTGTTCGGGATCACGCCGCCCTGCGTAGCCGAGGGTTTGGCCAGCGTGACGTCGAGATACGGCATGGTCGCCGGATCGGGATTCGCGGGGTCGAACGGGCTCGCAATCTGGATGGGGAGCGACGAGCCTTCCAAGGTAATGCCGGTGTTGGTCTGGTTCCGGGTCACCCAAGCGCCCACTTCGGTAGTCAGATCCCAGCTATGCCGGTTGCCGGTGTCGGCGCTCGCCTGGAGAGCCGGTGCCGCGCTCTCCACGACGGGAGCACCGGCCCAGGTGACCGGGCCATGGCCCTGGATGGCAGGTGGCTTGGGGAGCTGTGGCACCTGGGTGTTTGGGGGGTTGGCGGGTGCGGGGAAGGTGGTGGGATGGGACGCGGGCGCGGGCGGTGGCGGCGGCATCATGCCTGGTGCGTTTGATACGACGGTCAGCCCGGTTGGTCCGGTATTATCCGGCGTGTAAAGGTGCAAGGTGGCGCTGGTCAGCGTGAACTGATCCAGATAGACCAACTGCTTGACATCGAAGTAGAGCACCGCCCGCTCCTGGCAACTGCCGTCGGTCCCCACCAGCACCTTGGCCGATGGTACCACGTCGGTCGTCACGCAACTGGAGATCGGCGCGAACGTTCCACTCCCGGCACGCGCATCCGCTGTCTCCACGGGGATATCCACCGTGACCGGCGCGTGAGTGGCGATCCCGCCCAGTACTCTTGGGTTGACGCTGAGGGTGAGGGTGGTCTCGTCGGTGTTCGATGCCAGGGCCAGGGTGAAGAGTGATGCCGCACCCGTTGCCGCGACATCACCGGTTGACTCTAGGGTTGGGGGCAGGATGTAGAAAGCGGGCGCTGTCAAGGTCCGGCAACCGGCGTCCCCGCATACTTGCTGCGGGTGGCTCACCACGATAGAGTCGTCCGCGTCTTTCGTAATCGTCGTGTTCTGGTTCGCGTTGGGAGTCAGGGTGAGGGTGATTGAGGTCGGAGCCGTCGCGTCCGTGATCACCGCCCTGGCCACGATGCCATTGAACCGCGGCTGCCAGGACAGCGCCGCGATCGGCGCCGCTGACGCGCCTGCCGCGGACGCGGTGTAGGTGATGGGGGAAGTGCCCGTGATGGGGGCCGACGCGGCCTGGAAGGTGGCCCCCGGCGTCCCCAGGCTCAGATGCAGAGCGGTGCCGTCCTCGGCCGTGAGGTCCGCGCTTGGGTTCGCCTGTTGAATGGTCATCGCGAACGGGAGCCCGGTCACGCTCAGCGCGCCGGCACCGGCGGCGCTGACTGCGGCGGTGCGAAAGTGCCAACTGTCCTGGGTGGGATCGGGGGAGAGTCCTATCGGGGCGAGATAGAGGCGTGCGTGGATGGTGCCGTCGGCGTCCTGGGAATAATGGCCGGAGGGATTGTTGAGATGGGAGATCGAGGGTGGCGGCGGGGCGGTTGGCGTGCTCTGTGGGGCGTCGCCGCGGCGGCCCCGCTCACACCACTGAGGGCGAGAACCATGAGCAGCAATAAACGGGTCGCGGCTTTCGCTAACCTGGTCATCTTCGTCCCTCCAAAAACTGCCGCCCGCACCCACTTGTACGCCGGCGGCATCACGCCGATCTCAAGGGCCGAGCCCATGGAGAACATGCTGCTGTTGCGTACTACTCTACGCCTTCAACACATGCTTGGGGAAGCTGAAAGTCCCTCAAGATCGGCGCGGAAAGCCCTCAACTTTTTGAGGGCTTTCCATCAACCTGCCCGGTGCGGCGCCTGCGTCTCGGTGCGGAGATCAGGGGAGGAAGCCGGCTTGAGTAGCGCGGACCGCAAGCACGAACAGGTTGGGTGCGTCGAAGTGGTGCCGCAGTGATGTGCTTATTCGCTCCACCGTTGCTTGGCCCAAACGCACCTCTTCGGCAATCTGGCCGTGCGTCAGTCCACGCGCCGGAAAATGGAGCACCCGCTGCTCGATATCGCATAACTCCACGGTAGGGGAATGCTGTGGTTGATCCTCTTCCTGCTGACCGAAGAGCCGCTCAACTACCTCACTGCTTGCCACGGCGATGTCGGATTCTAGAACCATGCCAAGGACGCGCGAGAGATTGTCCTTCGTTAGGGTCGCCCAGAGGAGATAACCGTCTACCCCGGCCCGCGCCAGGCGCGCATGTTCCGCCGCTCCCACCAGGTTACCCACCACGAGAATCTTGCATGCCGGACATGCGGCGCGCAACTCCTCCACCAGCGGAACCAGGGCGCTACCATCGGGTTCCGAGGTGACTACGAGGACGTCTGGTTGTGTTTCGCTGGCCGTCGCCAGACAGGCCGTTGCCTGGTGGACTTCGGACACCTTCGCTACCCACGATTGCGCTTCGAGAATCACGCGTAGACCCGCCCAGCCGAGGCGCACCGACGGGAAAAGTAACACCGACCATCGACGCACCATGCCCACGAGGCCCTCCAACGCCGGATCGCTCTCAACACCATCGATCTAGCTGTTAATCATGAGTGTACAATATGAGCCCTTTGTACGTGTCACATGATGCATATGGCGCCTCTGCCTGGGGCCATGTTGACAGCATGAGATCCGTGCGCTAGAGTGAAGCACGCGGCACTAGTTGTTGCCGAGATGATACTGTCTGTCTCGATCGCGCTTGTCCAGCCGAAGGAAAAGGGGGTGATGACTGTCGTGGACGCAGGTCCCAGCCATAGTAGGCGGCCCCACGTGGGCGAAAATTGTATGGTTCAAGATCAAGGCTTTATGAACACGGAACATTTACGATTGGACCAGCGGACGATGGTCGTCGCAACCGGGGAGGCGCACCCGGAATAAACCCAGCCTCCACCGCGGCATCGCCATCTCGTCTGGTCCGTGGCTAAGTCAACCCGTCCTCTCCTAAGAGGATGTATCAAACGGATCGGAAGTGAGGTGGTTTTTTATGCCTTTCTTCAGCCAAATTGCCGGACGTCCCGTGCTCGACGCGCGGGGCAACACCCAGGGGAAAATCGCTGATATCGTGGTGTCCGCCGATACCGACTATCCGGTGATCAAGGCGGTAGCGGTGCGCGGCGGGCGGCGGAACGAAACAACCCTGGTTTCCTGGGAGCAAGTGCTGAATTTTGATTCCACCGTGGTGCTCCGCGCGCCGCGTGACCAGATTACGCCCTACGAGCCCGGCGCCAATGAAATGTATGTGGGCGGCCAGATTCTGGACCGCCAGATTGTCGACGTCGAGGGACGGAAGGTGGTACGGGTCAATGATCTCCAGCTCGCCCGCACCAACGGCCACTACCGCCTGATTGGCGTGGATATTAGCGGGCAGGCCCTGCTGCGCCGCCTCGGCATCCAACAAATCGCGGGCAAATTCGGCATCCGCCCCCGGGGGAACTTTATTGCCTGGGAGGACGTGGATCCGCTGGGAAGCGATCCGAACAGGCTCAAGCTGCGCGTCTCGCATGATAACCTCGCCCGTCTTCATCCCGCCGATCTAGCCGAAATCGTCGATCAACTGAGCGTACACGAGGGCGTGGCGCTCTTCGAGGGGATGGACGACGAGACCGCCGCCGAGGCGCTCGAGGAGGTGGCGCCCGAACGCCAGTTGTCACTGCTCGAAGGGATGGAAAGTGAAAAGGCGGCCGACATCCTGGAGGAGATGGATCCGTCCGTTGCCGCTGATGTGCTGGGCGAGATGTCCGACGAGAAGGCCAGCGAGCTGCTCTCTCTGATGGAGCTGGCGGAATCGGCCGACGTTAAGGAGTTGCTCAGCTATCGGGAGGACTCGGCGGGCGGGATTATGACCACGGACTACGTGGTGGTGCCCGAGACGTGGACCGCCGCGCAGATTATGGATCATCTGCGGGCGATCGCCCACGACGTGGACGTCATTTACTACGTGTTCGTGGTAACCGACCTGGGAAGCGAGACGCTTACCGGCGTCGTCACCCTGCGCGACTTGATTCTAGCGCCTCCCGATGCGCCGGTGGCCGAGTTCATGGAGCGGGAAATCGTTACCCTGCAACTGGACGACGACGAGGAGGAAGCAGCGCGCTTGATCGCCAAGTACAATTTGCTGGCGGCGCCGGTGGTCGATCAGGATGGCCATCTGAAGGGGATCGTGACCGTGGACGATGCGATCGATATCATCCTGCCCACGGCCTGGAAGAAGCGCCTGCCCCGCCTCTTTGTCTAGCGGAGTCTCACTGCACGGTGAACGGGGCGGTGCCGGCCAACTGATTATTCAGCATGACCAGGCAACGCCACTTCCCGGGCTGCAAGGGGCCGTAGATATAGGAAAACTTGAGCGGTGACGAGTACGAGCCTGCCAGGGTAGGATGGTCGTAATAGTTCCCCGACTGGCCAATCTGTTGAAACTTGAACTCAAGCGGCTCCGACGCGGCGGCCGTGGGCAAATTTACCATGCAATAGAACTGGTTGGCGCTTGAGGGCAACACCGTCATCGGCTGGGAAATGTTGAGCGATGTGCTCATCACCACCTGAGAGCTGCCGGGAGCAGGCGTGCTGGTCGGCGGCGCCTCCTGATGTGCCGGCACGTGGGTAGCCGAGGTGGGGAGCGGCGTGGCGGTATTAGCCGGCAGCGCGGTAGGGGTGGACGTGGCATTCGCCGCCGCGATACTATTATGGACCTTGTCCAGCACAACCCGGCCGGCCGCGAAAAAGCCGAGCGTCAGCACGATCAGCAAGAATAATCCGACCAGAACGCTATATCTATTTTGTGTCATGACATGCACAGCGTACAGAAGCCTTCTCGGGAAGTCAATCCATCCTTATCGCCGATCGGCCTTTTTCGTATCCGCAATCGCAGGGTTGGCAGACAGAACGGCTTCGGCCGTCTCCCATACCGCCGGCAGGAATTGGCCGGCCGCCCCGGCACGCCCGCGTAGGTCATCGGTTGAAGCAATGCCGAGGTCAGCGAGGAGGTCGTCGAATGCCGGGGCTAGGGTGCGTAGCACCTCAGGTGGAGTATCCGCGGCCAGGATGGTTTGACAGCGCGCGAAGGTCGCCACTATCCAGAAGACCGCTTCACGGTGGTTGCCGACCCGAATGAGGTCCCGGCTCCCCTCGATGGCGATAGGGCGCGCTTGGGGGGTGATATCGGAACTGAAGAAGAATGGAGTGCGGGCCGCGGCTGCCGCCGTGTCGAAGGTGTGGGCAAGCGCGGCCAGGTGCTCTTCGACGCGCTGAGGAGTCAACTCCGCGCAGCCAAGCAGGCGGAGCAGCTCCGGGTACAGGCCGGCATGATCGTACTCGGCCAGGACATTGCGTGCGGCCAGGTAGCGAAGCCGCACGGTCGGATTGCGTAACGCTGCTATCAAGGGGAGGAGTGTGGCTAGGCTGGTCGAAAACAGCCACGCCGATACCTGCTCAGGCCATGGGGCCAGGGGGTCGATGCTCCGGAGTCCCTGTTCTGCCTTGCGGCGCGCATTCTCGCAGCGGCGACGCACCCACTCCCGTTCGGCAAAGAGACGGGATACCTGTACTTGCAGTCCGTGCAAATCGCCGGTTGCGTCGGCAATGATCGTATCGACGCGGAAGCTCCCTGCCAGATAATACGTAGTCAAGACGTCGCTTACCGAGGCAATTTGGCGCCAGGGCATAGAGGTGACCTCCAGCAACGTGTCCTGGTACACAAACTTCCCCAGCTTGAGGGGCGCCTCGGCTTGTGCTATGACGACCACGATATCGATATCGTAGGCCGCGGGCAACTCCGCCGACGCGGGCAGCCCAACCGTCGAACCACTGAAATAGGCGCCAAGAAACCCATCCTGTAGGCGGGTATGCCGCATCACCCAATCAACCGCCGCCTCGCGCGCCTCGCCCACTCTCATGCATACCATCCTGCCCGCGGCGCGGACGCGGTGCCATGGGTGAGGACACGCGAAGTCTGCTCAAGCGTGGCGGCACGCGACATGAAAGAGCCGGCCCATGCACCGACGCACCGCACTATACGGCGCCACTTGTTACGCTGTCACCAGAGATCCACCATGAATGGAGCGAGCCTTGGCGGCTGATTCGGCACCCCATTACATCATCACTTTCGACGGAGGGTCGAAGGGGAACCCCGGCGCGGGGTACGGCAGCTATGAGTTGCGGACACGGGACAATAGGGCGCGCGTCGTGCGCAAGGAGTATCCTGGAACAATTACCAACAACGAAGCGGAATATCGTACCCTGATCGCGGGCCTGGAGGACTTGTCCGCTACGCTGCGCAAGGCAGGGAAGGATCCAAAAGCGTACCGGGTCGAGGTGCGCGGCGACAGCCAATTAGTGATTCAGCAACTACGCGGCAAGTATAAAGTGCGACATCCTAACATGCTTCCCCTCTACGGGGCGGTACGAACTCTGGCGTCTCAGTTTGAAGACGTGACGTGGGTGTGGCATGAACGGGCCAACAGTGTGGTGATCCTGGGGCACTGAACGGATTCGATGCCGGCGGCGTCCCGGCCGCGATCGAAAGGATGGCATTCGGTGGATAGTATACATGCTTGGCTCAAGGCTCTTGGTTCGGACAGTGCTACCCCCGGTGGCGGCGCCGCTGCGGCTT
The DNA here is from genome assembly GCA_025924845.1 of Chloroflexota bacterium. The sequence goes on from JAICHN010000018.1 coordinate 17,334, forward strand.
TCATGGTGGCAACCGGAGCCGCCCTGGTGGAGATGGTGTGCGGCCTGACTCTGGGCAACGAGAAGTTCCGCGACGTGGAAACCCTGATGACCCACACCCGTGACAAAGCCGCCGCGCTAAGGGTCAGCGCCGAAGCCCTGAATCGGGATGACAGCTTCGCGTATGACGCGGTGATCGCCGCCTATCGACAACCCAAGAATACGCCCGAGGAAAAGGAAGCCAGGGCGGCGGCCATTCAGGATGCCTTACGCGGCGCCACCGAGGTGCCCTTGCGCTGCGTGGTGGCGGGGGTCGAAGTGCTGGATCTCGCGGCCGCGGCGGCGGCCTCGGTGAATCGGAACGCGATTAGCGATATCGGGGCCGGGGCACTAGCGGCGCGGGCCGGCACCGATGCCGCCGCTCTAAACGTGCGGACCAACCTTCTAGCGATTAAGGATTCCGCCTACGTTACCATGCAGAGAACAGCCCTTGACGTCCTGGTGGCCCGTGCCGCTACCACGACGGAATCGGTCCTTGCCGTCGTGCATCAAGCTCTGGGCGGCTGAGCGTGCCAAGCGACCCTGCCCTGATCACCGCCCCCCGCCGCATCCGTGCTCTGGATCCGGCGCTCGCGGCCCGTATCGCGGCGGGCGAGGTAATCGAACGTCCCGCTTCCGTGGTAAAGGAATTGCTGGAGAACGCCCTCGACGCGGGGGCGGGTGCCATTCGGGTTGAGGTGGAAGGCGGCGGGCTTGACCGCCTCGCCGTGATCGACGACGGCAGCGGGATCGCGGCCGATCAGGTGGAGTTGGCGTTCGCCCGCCATGCGACGAGCAAGCTGGCGTATTTGGAGGATCTGGAGTCAATCACGACCCTGGGCTTTCGCGGCGAGGCCCTGCCCAGTATCGCTGCCGTCTCCACCGTCGCCCTCCGTACCCGGCAGGCTTCGGCCTCGGCCGGCGTACAGGTTACGCTGCGTGAGGGATGCCGGCTTGAGCGCCGGACCATCGGACTGCCTCCGGGGACGACAATCGAAGTGCGCGAGCTTTTCGCCAACTTACCGGCCCGCCGCAAGTTTCTTAAGGGCGCGCAGGCGGAGTTGAGCGCGATCCATCAAGCGGTGCTGCACTATGCCATTGCCTATCCCGGCGTTCGGATGATGCTCGTGGTGGATGGGAAGCCGGTGTTGAGTACGGCGGGAGCACGGGATCTGGGCGAAACGCTTGCTTGCCTGTATGGCGTTGATCTCCTGAACCACCTGGTACAGGTGGATGGTGAACGTCATGGTTTCCGGGTACACGGATTGGTGACTCATATCGGCTACACCAAGGCCACGCGGGGCCGGCAATCATTTTTCGTCAACGGTAGGTGGGTGCGCAACCGGGTACTGCACGTGGCCCTGGAAGAGGCGTACCACGGCATGTTGATGGGTGGCCGTCATCCGGTCGGGGTGCTGTTTATCCAGGCGCCGCCGCGGGACCTGGATGTCAATGTGCATCCCGCAAAGACAGAGATCCGCTTCCTGCGGGAGCGGGAGGTGTTCGGCGCCGTCAGACACGCGGTAACCACCGCCATTACCACGCGTTCACCGGTGCTTCCTCCAGCCGGCGGGCCCGACTTGCCTTCGATGGACCTTGCCGAGCAATTGTCTTTGCCCGTTGGCGGCACAGGCGCGCCGCCGATTCAGCCGGCGATCGTCGCGCCCGCGCACGCCCTTCCCACCCTGCGCGTCCTTGGTCAGGCCGGCTCCCTCTTCATTATCGCGGAGGGGCCGGATGGGGTATACATGATAGATCAGCATGCCGCGCACGAGCGAGTGCTCTACGATGACCTGTGCGAGCAAGCCACCCGCCGGCAGGTGCCCGCGCAATCGCTGCTTGAGCCGCTGCTCTGCGAAGTCAGTGCTCCGGCCATGGAGGTCGTCGTGCATGAGAGCGCCCTACTCGATGAACTAGGTTTCGCCGTGGAACCCTTCGGTGCGGACACTTGCCGAGTGCGTGCCGTGCCCGTGATGTTGGCGGGCGGCCCGGTAGGGGAAACACTCCAGTCGCTCCTTGAGGATCTGGCCCAGGGTAAGGCACACGAGGAACGCCGGGATCACCTGCTGGCCACGATGGCCTGCAAGGCCGCCGTCAAGGCAGGGCAGACCCTCTCGCTCGAGGAAATGCGCTATCTGGTGCAGCGCCTGGAAACCACGAATCGGCCGCGCACCTGCCCTCATGGCCGCCCAACCATGATCCTGCTGACCACGAGCGATCTGGAGCGGCAGTTCGGCCGTCGCTAGCCTGAGTCCAGGGGGTTCACGTCCGTTGAGCGTAGCTCTCTATCTCACCGGAAAGATCATGGAGGATGGCGCCCGACCAGGGCGCCATCCTCCATGATCTCTAGAAATTGATCTTGGTCCGCATAGTATCGATCAGTTCCTGGACGGCGGCGGCGGAGCGCTGGAATTGGGCATTCTCTTCGTCGGTGAGGGAAATCTTAATGATCTCCTCAACCCCTTTGGCGCTTAGCTTGATGGGAACGCCCATGTAGAGCCCATTCACGCCGTACTCGCCTTCCAGGTAGACCGTGCAGGGCAGTATGCGGCGCTTGTCCATCAGCACCGCGTCGATCATTGAGCAGATGGCGGCGCCGGGCGCGTAGAAGGCGCTGCCGGTCTTGAGCAGTCCCACGATCTCGCCGCCTCCCTTGGCGGTTCGGGTGCAAATGGCCTCGATCCGTTCGGGGGAAAGTAACTCGGTAATCGGGATGCCCGCAACGGTCGAATAGCGAGGCAGGGGAACCATGGTGTCGCCATGGCCGCCAAGCACGAAGCCGGTTACATCCTGGACCGAGACCTTGAGCTCATCGGCGATGAAGGTGCGGAAGCGAGAGGTATCCAGGACGCCGGCCATGCCCAGCACCCGGTTTTTGGGGAAGCCGCTGGTGCGGAAGGCCAGCTGGGTCATGGCGTCCAGCGGATTGGTAACCAGAATCAGGATGGCGTTGGGGGATTGCTGGACGATTTGCCGGGTGACCCCTTGCACAATCTCGGCGTTACGAAACAGGAGATCGTCGCGGCTCATCCCCGGTTTCCGAGCCATGCCGGAGGTAATCACCACAATGTCGGAATTGGCCGTATCCTCATACTGGTTGGTGCCGAAGACCTTTCCATCGAAGCCCTCGATCGGTCCGGCCTCGTGGAGATCCAGTCCCTTGCCCTGCGGCAACCCCTCGACCACGTCCAGCAAGACGATATCACAGTAGTCTTTCGCTGCCAGGTATTGGGCCGTCGCTCCACCGACCATGCCCGCCCCGACAATAGTGACTTTTTGGCGCATGAGCCACCCTCCGCTGATCATCATCATAGCACGCGGCGAGCCGCGCCGGTCGGCGGCTCTTGCGTCCCGTCATGCCATGCGAACAGTTGTCCCTGCCGATTATATCGCCTTCCGAGCTTCTCCTGAAACCGGCCGGGTCGCTTCCTGCAAGAAGATCTCAGGCGCGCGGCAGGTGAACATGGAACGTGCTGCCGGAGCCGGGCCGGCCGACGACGACGATTTCGCCGTGCATCGCTTCCACCAGCTTCTTGCAGATATAGAGGCCGATGCCGGTGCCGACCTGGCCCGGCCGCGGGGCGTGCCCGAGCGTGCTGAAGCGCTGAAAGAGGCGGGGCAAATCTTCGGTGCGAATGCCCGGCCCATGATCGCGGATGGAAATACGTACGCGCGTCCGCCCGGCGGCAAAGCGAAGGTGGACCGGCGAACCCACGCTCGAGTATTTCACGGCGTTGTCCAGTAAGTTGGCGACTACCTGGATCGCGCGCTGGGCATCAACCATGACGAAGAGTTCCGGGGGAATGGCACGCACATCCAACACCTGCCCCCGGTATTTGGTGCCGATTTCCTCAACCGCCTGCTCGATAAGGGAGTGCAGCGGGAAGCGCCCCACCTGGAGGTGAATCTCCTGGTGTTCAACATGAGAAAAGAGGAGGAGGTCATTGACCAGGTGCTCTAGACGGGTGGCGGCGGTCTGCACCCTCTCCAGCATGTTCATGCGGCGATCGTCGGTGAGCGAGGTCCACCGGTTAAGCAGCAGTTCGAGATAGCCCAGGATGCCGGTGAGCGGTGTGCGCAACTCATGGGAGACAGTTGCCACGAAGTCCTGGCGCAAGGCGTCCAACTCGGTGAGCTTGGCCAGGGCCGATTGTTGCGCCGCCCGCAACTGTACGATGCGCACGACGTTCGCCGTCCGCTCGGCCAGGAGGGCGGAAAGTTGGGCCAGGTGGGTGTCGTATTCCCCAGTCCGGGCGGACACGAAGGTGAGTCGGCCCATCACGGCCCCGTTAATCAGCAACGGGAGGCTGAGCAGATCTCGCATGCCAAAGCTTTCGAGGGCTTCCCGGAGGGAAGCCACACCCATGCATGCCTCAAAGTCCACATTGCGGTGATCGCGCCAAATGCCGTCGTTGGCCGATAAATCGGCGACCGCGCGCAAGGTTGGGCCAGTGGCAACGCCCAATCTTTGCCGCCCTTCCTCGAAAAGCGTAATACTCGCCTCGACGAAGGGAACTAGGCGGGCGGCCTGGTTGAGAATGAGCGCATAAATGTCGTCCGGCGCGCTGTCGGCTCCCAGACCGGCGCTTATCGTGCCCAAAACGGAAGCGATACGCGCTCGCTCCACTTCACTTGCTCTCATGCGGGCTCGGGCAATCGCGGCGCCCGCCTGTTCGGCGAGGCTGGAGAGAAGCCGCAATTCCTCGTCACGGAAGGCGCTTCGCCGCCGGCGATCGACCAGCAGCAGCGCCCCGAGATTCGTGCCGTGATGGCGAAGAGGAAGGGCTACGGCGCTGCCGCCCGCTCCCACATCGATCAGCGGAAGGCGGCTGCCGTCATTCCCGCCGCGCCTGAGGTCGGTATCGACAACCATGCGTCGTTCGCGCACGGCGCGGGCAACCTGTGCTTGAGGCTCTTGGATCGCAATGCGAGCGCCAATCGGCAGCGGACTTTCCGTACCGGCGGCCGCCCTTTTTTCCAATTGCTCCTCGCTCGGGTCTAGTAAGAAGAGCGAAGCCCGGCTCATCTGGAGCAGGGCGATGGCCCTCTGACAAATAAGCTGAAGGATGGTCGGCAAATCATCGGACGCCTTGCCGATCTCCTCCGATAGCACCGCCAATCCGCTCACCGAGGCACGCCGATTAATAAGCCGCTGCTGGACCTGGGCATGTTGGACCTCGATCACCGCTTGGTTGATGCCGGCCCGACAGCTATCGATCTCGTGGTCGCTAAATCGCAGGTCCGGATCGCGGCTTACCAGTTCTACAAGGCCGAGTACCTTGTCGTCGGCAACCATAGGCAGCGCCACTCTCGTACCCCAGCCGGCATCCGCCGGCCAGCGCAGCTGGTCGGGCCCCACCAGGAGGCGGCGTGTGCGCAGCGCGGCCTCGATTGCCACGTGCTCGGCAACCATGAACGGGGGAGGCAGCACGGTCGGGTTGGTGGGAGGCGTGGAAGCATAGGCACAGGGAACGAGCAGGGTTTCTTCCCGATCGAGACGGGAAACCATCACCACTCCATCGCTGAGAATCCCGGCCAAGTTGGTTGCCAGGCCGCGCAGGATTTCGGTCACTTCGAGCGACACGCCGGCCAGCCGATTGCTTTCGAGGATAGCGGTCAACTCCTCTTCACGGCGAACCGCCTCCTGACGTTCGATCGCCCGATCGAAGGCTATGGTCAGCAAACGGGCCACGGCGTGCAGCAGGGAACCCGCTGCCTCATCGTACGCATGGTCACGATAGGACATGACACTGATTTGACCAACCGCGCGACCGCGCGCGCGCATTGTGCAGGTCAGGCAGCTGGCCGACGGTCGGCCGGTGCCAAAGGTCCAGCGACTGCGGGTGTCCTCTCGGGTGAAGAAGATAGTGTCTTGGGTCAGACTATCGTCGTAAGGCTCGATGTAAATGCTGGAGGGCGGATATTCCACGTCCTCGTCCATCACCAGAACGGCGTGCAGGCCCTCGGCGTGCAGACTGCCGATCGCGACATAAAACGAGTCGGCAGCCATTACCTCCTTGAGTCGTCCGTAGACAATCTGGGCAAGATCGTGCGGGTCCGGTTGATCGATTATCCAACCCGCCAGGTCGTTCAGGAGCGACGTGCCGAAGTCGTCTTGAAGTTTGGCGCCCAATGGTCTTGGGTGTTCGCTCACCGGCATCGACACTCTCCAGGTGCGGTCGTCCGCTCCCTGCCGGCGGACGTCTTACCGATCATTATCGGCATTCTACGAAGCACGCCTAGATGTACTATCCCGTTTCCTTGATTTTCCGCACCCGCCATGGCAGGCGGCACAGGCAGGCGATCAGCCGACCGGTCCGCTTGGCCGCTCGTACACCACCTCATTTTCGGCCACGACCGTGACCGAACGAATAGCCGAGGCCGGGATGAGATGAGGAATGCGATAGATGGGGATACCCAGAGGGCCGTGCGCTCTAAGGCACTGCCCATTGTGGGTAAACTCGGCCACCGCCAGATCACGGGCCTCTTCCTCTCCCAACTGAATCAAGGCATCCAGGTAACTAGCCTGATCGATGGCGAACACGCCTCGCGTGGGTTCCGCCCTCCCGTCGGTACTGATGCCGGTCTGAGGCGCTCGCTCGAGACTCTTGCGGTCGCCCAGAAAGAGAAATGCGGCGGGTGGGCGGCACAACAACTTGCCCGTGACAAAATCGGAGTGTCGGCTCAGCAACTGAGCGAGAGTAGCCATGGTCTTATGCAGGCCCCGGATTGGCCCCATCCATTGGGCGGTTTGACCTACCTGGAAAATATAGGCGGCTTCATCCTCCGGGCGAAGCAGCAGCACGCGCGTAGCCTGCTGCTGCTCGGTCTCGCTCAACAACCATACCGTCTGATGCTGCCCGGGAACATAGGTGAGTGGATTGAGGTAGCGAAAGATGGTTGCCTCTATTTCGGCCCGCACCACATTCGCGTCCTCCTCCGGAAGGCCGGGACAGGAGATGCTGGTCGAGTACAGATGGTGCGTAACACTGGCCGGGGCCCGAATCGAGAACGGCGCCAGTAACTCGTCCGTACCACGTACGCGGATCCGTTGGATGCGCAAGCGAAAACCGGCGGGAGAAAACGGCTCATCGATCGTGGCCGGCGGCGTACCGGTGACGATCGGGGCAAGCAGATCGCGTACCACCCGATGAAGCGGCTGCGTGCTCACCATCCTACCTCCTCGGGAAACTCCACTCGCGCTCCATTATAGGGCGTGGGCGGCTACCTGTGTGGAAAGGATGGGGTGAGTGGTGGCCGAATCGGGTGCGCCTGGGCGCGGCGGGTACGTGGAAACGGAGAGGGTGCCCCCGGTCCACACCCCGCGGGCACCCTCTCCGGGGGGGGAGCGTGATTCGCTTCGACGCTGCCCAGGGTAAAAGTGGCTATCCCCGGAGGCGTGTGGAACGGCCGTGCAAAAGC
>JAICHN010000019.1 GCA_025924845.1 Chloroflexota bacterium
GCCAAAGCCGCCGAACGTGTCGAGCGGATCATTGGTGAAGGCGCCTTCGCCCACGTACGCGGTGATTTTCCCTTGCAGGTCATCGGTGGAGACGCGCAAGTAGGTGAAGGGATTCTCCCGCACCCGACCTACGACCGTACCGTAGGTATTCTCGCGCCCGACCGTGCCGGCAATGATTGCCTGGTAATCCATCCGAGGGATTTGATCGATGAAAATCGTTTTGGGCAGATTGGAGCAATGGAACACTACCGCCTTATCCGGGTCATCACCATAATTGTTGTTCCAATCGACCAGCGCGCTCGGCTTGCCCGAAGCGAGCACGAGCGCCAGCATGGCCACCACCCCGGCCACATCGGTTTCGCAGGCCGAAGGAGTTAAGCTGTCGCTGGCCATGCTCATCACCGTGCAAGGCACCACGCCGAAGTACTCTTCCATAGAGGTCCAGCACTGGATCGCCGTGGCATCAAGCTGGGCGCCTTCGGTCCAGCGATCGATGACCACGCCGAGCTTTGACATCTTGAGCACCGCCGATTCCGGGATGCCGCGCGCATTTGCGTAACGTTCGATCGACTGGCGCTTGGCGATCACCGCGTCGTCCGTACTTTCGAGGTGGTCGATTCGCCCAAACACCTCGGAAAGGTCCAGGGTTTCGACGCTGATTCCCGACTGTTCAAGGAGCTTCTCGCTGTACCGGACCGTGTTGAAGTTGGTTGGGCGCGCTCCAATGGCGCCGATGCGCGCCCTACGCATGCCGCGCACCACACGACAGACGGCCGCGAACCGCTGAAGGTCGGTCATGAACGAATCACTGGTGGGATCAACCGTGTGGAGGCTTGTGAGGGAATACTTGAGGTTGTACTGACGCAGATTGTTGCAGGCGCTCATCTTCCCGCAAAAGCTGTCACGTCGATCGTCGATGCTCATCCGCTTTGGGTCGTCGGGAAATGCCTGCACCAACACCGGCACATTGAGTTCGGCAAAGCGAATCACGTTGGCGATGGCCCGTTCGTCGCCGAAATTGGGCAGGGTAACCAGAATGCCGTCGATCTCATCGCGATGTTGGCGGAACACTTCGGCGCAGAGGCGCGATTCGGCCAGCGACTCAATGGCCCCGTGGTCGGTGGCTCCGCTGTCAGGGATGATGGCCCGGATACCTGCCTTCTCCAGAACCTGCAATATAGTCTCACGTCCCTCGGCCGCCAAATGATGCGGGAAGAAACCGCGATTGCCCACGATCACCCCGAGCGTAACCGGGCGGTCCAGGACCGAGTGTCCGGTTCTTGCTCCTACGCCAAGCGCGGTCGGCGAAGCCATGATGTCTCCTCTCGGCATCTATTGCCCATAGACGTTTGTATAACGGTAATGCAGACGATCCAGATCTTCTTGCGCTAGGGGAATGGGCAATCCAAGACTACTCAACTGCAGAGCCAGCCACGAGGTGCGCGCGCTGTCCTCGGCCATGACCGCTGCCTTCACCGCTGCCTCGGCCGACTGGCCGACGCTAAATACGCCGTGATTCTGCAGAATAGCGGCGGGACTGCGGGAGTTCGCCAGGCAACTCACAACCTCCCGGCCAATTTCCTCGCCGCCAATCAAGGCGAAGCCGCCGCAGGGGATCTCGCCGCCAAACTCGTCGGCCATCCCGGTGAGAAAGCACGGAATCGGTTTGCCGAGGGCCGCGAAGGCGGTAGCGTAGCGCGAATGGGTGTGTACGATCCCGTTGACCTGGGGCATTTCACGGTAAATGTAGCAGTGGGAGGCAGTGTCGGAAGAAGGCTTCAGCGATCCTTCCACCACCTCGCCCTGTAGATTCACCACGACCATGTTGTCCAGCGTGAGATGCTCGAAGCGGATCCCGCTCGGCTTGATCACGATCAGGCCCGTGTCGGGATCGCGCGCGCTGATATTGCCCATCGTCCAGACCACAAGTTCATACTTGGGCAGTTCCATATGAAGTTCATAGACTTCTTCACGCAGCCGAGCCAGTGACATAGCCTTATTCCCCATGTCGGTCGCGCCGCAACTGCTTCAAGCGTTTCATCACATCATTGGCCCCGCGCCCAAAGTAATCGTACAACGTCTTGTAGTCGGCATAGAGCTGGTCGTAAATTGCCTGATGTTCGGGAATCGGTTCGGCCACCGTATCGCGCAGCTTGCCCATCACTTGAGCGGCCTCCTTGATCGTCGGATAGATGCCGGCCGCTACCGCCGCGTGCATAGCTGATCCGAGCGCCGGCGCCTGGGAGGAGCCTGCACCGTAGATCCGCTTGCCGGTTACGTCGGCATAGATCTGGAGCAGCAGCGCGTTTTTTTCGGGCAGACCGCCCGCCGCCACCAGGTCATAAATCGCGATACCGCTCTGTTCAAACGCCTCGATGATCGTGCGCGTGCCATAGGCAGTGGCCTCGATCAAGGCACGATAGATTTCAGGGGCACGGGTAGCCAGGGTCGCCCCAATCAGCAGCCCGGTCAGATCGGCGTCCACCAGGGTCGATCGGTTGCCGTTCCACCAATCCAACGCCAGCAAACCCGACTCACCGGGCTGTTGTTTGGCTGCTTCCAACTCCAAATATTTATGGATATCCACGCCCGCCGTTTCAGCCGCGGCGTAGTACTCGCGCGGTACGGCGTGCTCGACAAACCAGGCGAAGATGTCGCCGACGCCGCTCTGCCCGGCTTCATATCCCAGGAAGCCGGGAATGATCCCGCCTGGAACGACGCCGCACATCCCTTCCACGGTTCGCAAGTCGGCGTCGATCAGAATATGGCAGGTGGAGGTACCCATGATCATCACCATGCGCCCTGGTTCGGTGACCCTAACGGCGGGCGCCGTTACATGGGCATCCACGTTTGCCGTGGCCACCGCCGTACCCGGCCGCAGGCCGATTCGCGCGGCCATCTCCTCCGTGACTCCGCCGACTCGAGCGCCCAGTTCAGCGAACTCGCGGCTTAGCCGCGTATCCACCACATCCGCGAAGCGCGGATCGAGCGCGGCGAAATAGTCGTTGGAGGGGAAGGCGCCGTCTTGCACCATGGCCTTGTAGCCTGCCGTACAGGCATTTCGCGATTCGACCCCGGTTAGTTGCCAGATTACCCAATCGGCGGCCTCGATCAGGCGGTCGGCATCACCATAAAGGTCGGGCGCCTCCTGCAAGATCTGCAGCGCCTTGCTGAAGAACCATTCTGATGAGATCTTACCCCCGTACCGCTCCAGCCAGAACTCGCCGCGTTCCCGTGCCACCTGGTTAATACGATCCGCCTGGCCCTGCGCCGCATGATGCTTCCACAGTTTGACCCAGGCATGAGGGTGTGTGCGCCACTGCTCGAGGAAGCACAGGGGGGTGCCGTCGCGCTTGACGGGCAGCATCGTACAGGCCGTGAAATCGATCGCGATGCCCGCAACCTCGTCGGCGCTCACCCCGCTTTCGCGCAGGACAGCCGGGACGGTGACCCGCAGAGCTTCAAGATAGTCCTGCGGATCTTGCAAGGCCCAGTCGGGAGGAAGGGACCTGCCGCCGTCCGGTAGATGATGGTCGATCACTCCGTTCTTATAGACATGGACAGCCGTCGCCACCTCACGTCCATCACGAGCGTCGACCAGCAGCGCCCGCGCCGATTCCGTGCCGTAGTCTACGCCGATCGTATACACATTAGGCCCCTTCAAGCCGGGGATCAAGGTCAATTCATTCTCGGCTTAGGGCAACTCGGCACGAGAATGATCTGACCTTAACCCAGGAATTCCAGCGTCTCGCTTGATCATAGATACTGTCGGCGAGTCGGCGCGAACGCCGGCTTCCGAACGTCCCGCTCGCCCCTGCCGCCGAGACTAACTGGGACGAGCAAGAACCGCGCGCTCCCAGGCCGGGTCATCACGCGATCAGTCTTGCCAACAGTGTCATCATACAGGGTCGCGCGTGGATTTGTTCTCAATGTATACCTAACGGGCCGCCACCCTGGCCCGCACCACGGCCAACCCCGGCGCCGGAATCCGCAAGCGGATGCCGCCGCGCTCAGTCACTGCGGCCTCGCCCGCGCCCGGCTTAACGATGTCCTGGCGATCCCAGGTGTTTGCCGCCTTCACATCGGGACCGGCCAATACATCCACACCAAGCACTGCGGTGATCGTTTGATCGGCTAACTCCACCTGAACCGGTAAGGCGGTGTCTTGAGTTCTATTGACCAGAAAGAAGCTCGCCGTCCCCGTAGCCGCGTCGTAGCTCGCCGACGCGTCGAGGGCGGGCACCTCGCCTCGTTCACCTGCCTTATAGGTTGGCCCGATCACCACCGGCACCAGCGATGTGCCGACTGCGTAGCGCGAGTAGAGGGCGAATGGGTAGAAGGTAGACTGGATAAGCACGCCGTCGGCGCGGGTGAGAATCGGCGCGATCACATTTACGATCTGGGCGATACACGCGATTTTGACCACGTCGGCGCGGCGAATGAACGCGCTCAGGTATTGAGCGCAGACGAGAGCATCCTCGAGGTTGTATACCTCCTCCAGAAGGTGCGGGGCTTGTTGCCACTGACCGTTGCCCGCGCGGTCCTTGTACCAGACGTTCCACTCGTCAAACGACAAGTACACGTGCTTGTCGCTTTTCTTGACGGCACGCACATAATTGAGCAGGGCGGCGTAGTCCGCAAGCATCCGATCGATCTCGACCCCTTCGGCCAGGAACCAGGGGCTATCGTCACGAGTGTTAAGGCTATAGCGGTGCGCCGAGATGTAATCAACATGGTCCCAGCAGTATTCGAGTACTTCGCGGTCCCATTCCATGTAGGTCTTCATGTGATTATTGGAGGAGCCACTGATTATCGTCTCGATCGACGGGTCGATCCCTTTCATCATCTGGCCCGCCTGCCAGGCGCGTTGGGCGTAGACCGCGGCGGGTACGTGGCCGGCCTGCCACGGCCCGTCCATCTCGTTGCCAAGGCACCAGAGCGGCACTGCGTACGGTTCGGGGTGTCCATTCCTGGCGCGCTGGTCCGCCCAATAGGTGCCCTGCGGTCGATTGCAGTATTCCAGCAGCTGAGCGGCCTGAGCGGTGCCTCCCGTACCGAGATTCACCGCCATCATGGGGGTAGTGCCGAGTTTCTTACTCCAGAGCATAAACTCGTCTGTGCCGAACTGGTTGCTTTCGATGCTGCGCCAGGCATAGTCCGGGCGGGAAGGTCGTTCGGCGCGCGGGCCAATACCGTCCTTCCAGTCGTAGCAGCTGACAAAGTTGCCGCCGGGATAGCGCATGACCGGCATATTCAGCTCATGCAAGGCTTTTAGCACGTCACGCCTGAACCCGTGCTCATCGCTCAGGGTGTTACCGGGATCGTATATACCTTCATAGACCGCGCGACCCAGATGTTCGAGGAAGCCGCCAAAGACCCGGCGGTCGATGACCCCCGTGTGGTGCTGCGTATCGAGATGGACGGTTGCCTCCATGAGCTACTCCTCCGCGAACTTCCAACCAATTTAAGGGGCAAGCGGCGCCCGAACTATGGGCCATCCATCCTTCGTCCAACCCACTGGATTGATTTGCAGCAGGGATATCCCATCGTTGTCGGCGTCATAGTAATGGTGGACCAGAAGGTAGCGGTTGCCGTCCTTCACGACGGATTGTCCTCCCGGCCCTCGATAGCGGCCGTGACCGGCCAGGATGAAGGTACCGCCACCGGTGAGCATCGCCTTTCCGGCACGGTCGCTGTATGGACCTGTGATCTTGCCTGCCCGGCCGACTCGGATGTTATAGGTGCTGTCGGCACCTCGGCAGCAGAAATCGAACGAGGCAAACAGGTAATAGTACGGGTGCCGGTAGATGATAAATGGTCCTTCAATGGCATCGGGCGGCCCGGGCCGCGTGGCCAGGGAAAAGAGGGTGGTGTCTTTTTTGGAGAGCTTCCCCGTAGCGGGGTCAATGCGCCGCATTTTGATCCCGCTCCAGAAAGAGCCGAAGTCCAACCACGGCACGCCTTGCGCGTCGAAGGCTAGGTTGGGATCGATGGCATTCCAATCATCGGAGCCGTCGGACGCCAGCACAAGGCCGCGATCTTTCCAGTGGTAACGCGGACTGGCCGGATCCAGGGTGACGTTCGTGGCCAGGCCGATCACCGACGTGTTGGCACCGAACTGTGATCCGGCATAGTAGAGATGGTAAAGCCCATGCCAATAAGAGATGTCGGGCGCCCAAAGATCGGTGAGCGGTCCCACCGCGTCGGATACCCATCTGGGGATTGCATCAAACACCGTGCCGACGTACTGCCAGGTCACCAAGTTGGTCGAGGAGGCAATGGAAAGGCCGCCGCCCGTCGAGAAAACGTAATAGGTATGTCCCTGCTTGATCATGCTGGGATCGTGGACGGTGTTGTCGCCCTCGTTAACCGCCATCGCGGCGGAAGGCGGGCCGGCGAGCAGGAAAGCCAGGAGGAGTACGCAGCATAGTAGCGAACGCCGGGAGATCAAGCGCCGCTTACCCTCCACTGGACTCTCGAACTACTAGACTCGTATACAACACGGTCTTGGTGGGGCGCGGCGCCTCGTCCTGGAGCAAGGCGAGGAGTCTGCGCACGGCCTCAGCGCCCATTTCGGTTCGCGGTACGCTCACCGTCGTCAGGGGCGGTGTGCTGTGGGCGCTCTCCGCGACGTCATCGATGCTGGCCAGGGCCATGTCGCTGGGGATCCGCATGCCACGCTCCTTTAGCGCCTCAAGGGCTCCAAAGGCCGTCTTATCGCTAATCGCCACCACGGCGGTGGGCGGTTCGGACAGGTCGAGCAGCCGCAGCATTTGTTGGTACCCTTTTTGCCCGCCCGCATGTCGGGTGGGAGGAGCCACCAGTGTCTCATCCACGGGGATGGCAAACTCCGTGAGGGCATCGAAGTAGCCTTCCTGGCGATCGACAAGACTGCGGTACTTGCGCGGACCCGCCAATAGCCCGACCCGCGTGTGGCCACGCTGGAGGAGGTGGCGCGTTGCCTGGTAGCCTGCCGTGACATTGTCCGCCACCACGCAATGGAGTGGTTCATCCACCACATAGTTGTCGACCAATACGGCCGGGATGCCGCTCGCGATCAGACCGCGAATCACGTCATCGGTGAGGTCTCCGCCATTGGCGAGGATCATGCCGTCAATTTCTCCACCATGGAGTTCGAGGAGATGGGACACTCCGGCGTCACCGCGTTCGAGGAGGTGCATCAAGACACGATGGCTGCCGCGTTGTGCCTCGGCAAGGATCCCATGCCAGATCTCCGCATAAAAAATGTCCCGTTCAAGAGGCTGGAGGAGACGTTCACTGATGATGGCCAGGGTGAACCGGCGCGAGGGTGGGCGGGCGCGGAGGCGCTGCGAGTAGCCCAACTGACGCATCACCTCGAGCGTCCTGGCTCTGGTGTCGTCGCCGACCCCCGGCTTGCCGGATGCCACGAGCTGAACGGAGGCCAGCGAGACGCCGGCAGCGCGGGCCACGTCGCGCATGCTCACGCGCCGCGTTACAGGCGGCATGGCTTCCTGTTCCTCGGCATCAACTTGCATTCGGCCCAGCCTTTTCAGAGTCAAGTACGATCGTGTACCACGAGAAGAATAGCAGTTTCGTTTAGTATACTGTCCACCACAAAAGCCGCGTGTTGTTCAGCTTTGACCGTACCGAGCCGGCGCTGCCGGTTGCCTTGCCGTGCAGGTTCATTACGCCTGTGCGGCGTCTTGTTTCGCCCGGCTCCCCGCCCGATTCCGCCACCGCGCATACTAGCCTACCAATTTGACAACCCGCTGTACAAATGCTAATGTAGCTACGACTTCCGGCCGCCCGCACTCAGTCAAGACTACTACGGCAGGCCATCCACGAGGCCGGTTGGCAATAGCGATGTGGATGTATACTATACGCACAGTAGAAATGGCGGTAAGCTCTCATTTTTCTTATGCGTGAGGGGATCGGGTAGGAGATTCAGCGAAGGGCGCCGGCTTCCGGTTCGGGGCAACCATGCTTCGTGCGGGGCTGAGAAGGGGGGTGGTGGTTCACGGCGCTGTCCCTAGTGCAAGGGCAGCGACAGGGTAGCTTGGTCACGCTATTTACGTAGTAGTACGTATCGTACCGGCCTTATATCCCGAAGGGGGGGAGTCATGGAGCCTGAAGCAACCACATCCCCGGCAGTGAGCCCCGAAACCTCGACACCAGTCGCCAAAACGCTTGAGCGTGGCACATTCCTTAAAGGCGCCGCCGCCGTCGCGGCAGCCGCCGCCGCTTCGGGTGCGGCAAGCACCGTAGCCCGTGCCGCGAGCCGGGTCGAGATTCCGGCCAATGCCGCCCCATCCGGAGAGATCCTGGTTTGGTGTAACGGCAATCAGTTCGCGCCGGCTCAGGTTGCCGCCTTTAACAAGGTGTACCCCAACGTCAAGGTGACGCAGAAGACCACCGCTTACGTACCGGCCACGCCTAGCCTGGCGGCCCACTTGGTCACCGGTGTCGATGTGCCGGATGGCATCTTCTTTATCGAGGATGCATATTTGGGCCTGTACGCCCCGAATCTCTATGATGTGACCAAGCAGGTGGCGCCCTATGCAAAGAAGATCGCCCCATACAAGCTCGCCGTGTCGAAGCAGGGCGGCAGAACCGTGGGCATTCCCTGGGACGTTGATCCGGCCTTTCTAATCTATCGCATGGATATCGTGGAAAAGGCGGGCGTGGACGTTTCGAAGATCGTCACCTACGACGATCTGATCGCGGCAGCACAAACGGTCAAGGAAAAAGTGCCGAGTTGCACCGGCCCGCTCTATTTCCTCAACTCCAACGGCGAGGCCACCTTCTTCACCGAGGGCCTTGCCTGGCAGCAGCACACCGGGATCGTCGACTCCCATGGCAAGCTCAACTTGAAGGCGCAAGCCTACACCAACGCCTTCAACTACTACGAGAAGGCGTACAAGGCCGGCGTGGTGAAGCTCGGCACGTGGACTACCCCCTCCCTGTATGCCGATTGGAATAACGGCAAGACCTGCTTCATGCACTTTGCCGACTGGTTCACCCACTGGAATGAGGCGGGCATGAAAGGTTCCTGGGGTAAGATTGCGCTCGCCAAGCAACCGGTGTTCAAGCCCGGAGTGGATAGTCCATACTCCATGATGGGTGGCTCCGCCTATGTCGTACCGCTCAAGGCCAAGAACCCTGAGTTGAGCGCCTTATTCGGCACCTTCCAGCTGTTCGAGCCGGCCGCTCTCGCGGCGGGCAATGCGGCGAACATTTATGAGGCCATCCTCCCCTCCGCCGAGGCGCTGTGGCCAAGTGTCAATCTCAATGCTTATCGCCATGCGCGGATTATTGCACCCTCTATCAATGAGCATGCAATGTTGGTGAGTGCCGCCAAGCAGGCTCCGTCCAATTACCGCTATCCCCCATGGTATTCGAACACGTTCAACTACTATGGAAATCACGTGATCCAGGTTCTCGAAGGCAAAGCGAGCGCCGCCGCGGCGCAAGAGGCAGCCTACAACGATGTTTTGACCAAGGTCGTACAGCGGTACAAGGGATAGTTCAGCAGAGATTGAGGCACCTCTCGATCAATGCCCGCTCCTCCTGGCTAAAGCCGGCCGGCAGGGAACCTTAATTGGCTAAAGCTGGATGGACGGCGGCGTGGCTGCCGTCCATCCAGCTTTAGCGGGTAAGCCGCCTTTACGCGCCAATTCACATCGTCATACAATGGGTCAAAGCCTGGGTGATTATGCCTGATCAGGAAAGCAATGCCGGCCCCTCGCCCAGTGAGCCACCAACCAGGAAACTCGGAGTCGATGGCCATGATTGACCGGCAGAATCCGGACGGAACTTCGGGAGGCGCCGCTGTTGCGTTGCCCCGGGTCGCTCGTTCCGGCAGCCTTGGCAGGCTTGCTCGGTATAGCACGCCCTATTGGTATATTGCGCCTTTCTTTATCATCTTTTTTGCTTTCTTTGCCTATCCGGTGGCGTACTCCTTCTTCGTGAGTTTGCACAGTTGGTCCGGTCAGGGGCCGATGACCTGGGTTGGTTGGGATAACTACAGCTTTATTCTTTCCGATAGCTATTTTATCGAAGCGCTGCAGGTCAGCGGCCTGATCTGGCTTTCGGTACCGGTAACGATGGTGCTCTCCCTCGTCGTGGCCGTAATCTGGAATCATCCGCGCTTTTGGGGTCGGAACGTTGTATTGATCATGTTTCTCCTTCCAACCGTGATCTCAATCGTCGCCGTCTCCCTGGTATTCCGCATTCTCTACGATCCGACGGCTGGGCCGATTGACGCAGTGCTGAGTTGGCTGCATCTCCCTACGGTCGACTGGCTAAACGACGAGAACTCGGCCCGCTTGGGCATCTTCTTCGTGCGAATCTGGGAAACAGTCGGCCTGGGCGTACTCTTTTTTGCCTCATCCTTGCAGGCGATTTCCCAGGATCTCTATGACGCCGCGGCAGTCGATGGTTGTGGGCCGATCCGTGGGTTCTTCAGTCTTACCGTGCCTCTCCTGGCCCGTACCATTCTCTTCCTCATGGTAATCAATACGCTGAGTTCACTTAGCTTGTTTGCCGAGCCGAATCTGATCATGAGCGGGGGCGGCCCAAACAACGCCACTGCTACTATCGGTGTGTACCTGTGGTTGAAGGTGCAGGCCCTGGATCTCGGTACGGCTTCCGCCGTCTCTTTTCTGCTGACAACGATCATGATGGTGGTGTCGGTTGCCCTCTTCCTCGTCGCGCGCCGCTGGATCTCGGATTAATGCGCGCCGGTAGCGGAGAAAAGTAAAATGATTAGCGCACCTACGACGCGGGCCGAAAAGGCTGGGAGTAAGCCGGTGACGATCCTCCGCGTCGTGCATTGGTTAGGGATCCTGCTGGTCTGGCTGGGCGCCCTGATCTGTCTCTTTCCCCTGGCCTGGACTATTGAGGCAAGCTTTCGTCCGGACAGCAGTTTTCTCAGTAATCCACTTGGCTTTAACCCAGGGGAATTCATCGCCAGTAACTACTCGTCCGCTTTCAGTCAGGCAGATTTTGGCTCGGGATTCAAGCATACCGTGGTGCAAACCGGCATCATTTTAATCAGTACCCTATTCTTCTGCCCGCTCGCCGGATATGGCTTTGCCAAGTTTCAGTTCCGTGGCCGCCGCTTCCTCTTCGGCCTGATGATGTTGACTCTCTTTTTCGTACCGATCAGTCAATACATCCCGCTGCTGATCGAATTGAACAACCTGGGCTGGATTGACACCTATCAGGCCCTGGTCGTTCCTCTGTTGATCAGTTCGCTCGGCATCTTCTGGATGAATGGAGTGATCGCGGGCATCCCCAACGAATTGCTCCACGCGGCACGGGTCGATGGGTGCGGCAGCTTCTCCACCTGGTGGCGAATCGTTATTCCCATTATCAGACCGGCAATGGTCAGTCTGGCCATTTTCACTTTCCTCGGAGCATACAACGACTACTTCTGGCCCTTGCTTATCGCTCCCGGCCTACCTACAATCCAGCCGATCTTGGGCGCCCTGCAAACAACATTGCTCCAGGCGGCGGTTACCGCGAGCAGCAACTGGGGGGCGATTCTGGCCGGGTCGGTGGTGGTATTCGCCCCAACCCTCGTGGTCTTCCTGGTCATGCAAAGCTTCTTCCTTCGCGGCGTGCTCCAGGGCAGCCTTAAAGAGTGAAATACCTTGAAAGGGGCGCGGCACTGCGCCCTATTCAAGGTACGGGGGTACGTGATGCGGCGCCTTATGTCGGTCGTGTTCGGGTCGTGCCTGATTGGGTTCATGCCGGCCGCCGGAATGGCGCGCGGCGCCGCGACAACTCTCACCGTAAACGCGGGCAAAGCAGGGCCGAAGATCAGTCCCACCATGTTCGGCCTCATGTTCGAGGAGATCAACCACTCGGGGGACGGCGGGATCTACGGGGAGTTGCTGGCGAATCGCAACCTCCACTCTTCGCTCACCCCATTGGATGACTGGTTCCTTGTCCACGGCAGCCATTCGCACGGGTCAATGGGTCTCGATTCCACCCGGCCGGTTAACAGTACGGCGCTTAACCAGAGCCTGCGCCTCACCATCACCCAGGTCAAGGCCGGAGAACGAGTCGGCGTTTATAACGACGGTTTCTACGGTATTCCGGTGCGGCCCGCCACTGTCTACCATGCGTCGGTCTATGCCAGGGCAAGCGCGAACTTCAAGGGGCCGCTTACCATGAGCCTGGAGAGCGCCGGCGGTAAAGTGTTTGCCGCCACTCGCACGGCGGCCCTCACCACGTCATGGCGGCAGTACGCCGTCACCCTTACCACGCGGGCCGGTCTCAAGCCCTCGGAGAACAATATCTTCGTGCTCAGCGCGGCTCATACCGGCACGGTCTGGTTCAGTCTGCCTTCGCTCTTTCCTCCCACCTGGAACAACAGGCCCAACGGGATGCGCGTTGATCTGATGCGGAAGCTCAGCGATCTTCATCCCGGCTTCCTGCGTTTCCCCGGCGGCAATTATCTCGAAGGGGAGAGCATTGACACGCGGTTCAATTGGAAAGAGACCATTGGCCCTATCGCCGAGCGGCCCGGCCACTTTGACGATGCGTGGGGCTACTTCTCCAGTGATGGACTGGGATTGCTCGAGTATCTGGAGTGGTGCGAGGATCTGCATATGGCACCGGTGCTCGCCGTGTACGCGGGCTACTCGCTGGGAGGCGAGCATGTCGATCCTGGGCCGAAGCTGCGTCCCTACGTGCAGGATGCGCTTGATGAGATTCAGTACGCCACCGGATCGGTCAAGACGCTCTGGGGAGCACGGCGAGCATCAGATGGTCATCCCGCCCCTTTTACCATTCCTTATGTAGAAGTAGGGAACGAGGACTTCTTCGACAAGTCCGGTAGCTACGACGGGCGCTTCGCGCAATTCTTCGACGCGATTCGGAAGAACTATCCCGCGATCAAGATCATTGCCACCACGGATGTCACCTGCCGGACGCCGGATGTGTACGACCGACACTTCTATAATCCACCTCAATGGTTTGTGGATCACGACAATCTCTTCGACAGCTATAGCAGATCCGACCCCAAGATCATGGTCGGCGAATACGCTGCTCAAAACGGTCCCATCGCCCGCGGCACGGCCACGCCTGGTGCCGCGCTGGGCGAGGCCGCCTGGATTACCGGACTGGAGCGCAACGCCGACGTGGTGATCATGAGTTCGTACGCCCCATTGTTCCAGAACCTCAACGGTTTCCAATGGTCGCCGGACTTGATCAGCTACGACGCGCTCACCAGCTTCGGCTCTCCTTCCTACTATGTCCAGGCGCTGTTCAGCGTGGATCATGGCGACGTGGTGGCGCCTTCCAGGGTTTCGGACGGCGCCTCGCTCGCCGTGGTCGCCAGCAGTGCGTCCCACACCGGCAGGTTGTATCTCACGGTCGTAAATACGTCATCCTCGGCTCAGGCAACGCGCGTCCGGATCAAAGGGGTTTCGTCGGTTTCCGCCACCGGCACGGCAACCGTCCTCACCTCGAGAAGCGCGGATGATCAAAACTCGCTGAGCGCGCCGACCAAAGTGGTCCCAAAATCCCGCACGATAAGGGGCCTTGGGACGGCATTTTCCTACACCTTCCCGCCAAACTCGGTCACCGTATTGCAGCTCGCCACATCATGATCCGCCAGAGTAATTACTTGAGGATTTAAGGAGAAACCGAACCATGGGGGCCGGCGTGGGGGCGGCGCACGTAGAGGTGGATTGCGGACGTACTCTCGGTCCGCTGCGCCGAATCTGGACCAGCTTTGGCTATGATGAGCTGAACTGGACGGCCACGCCGCGCGGCCTGCGTAACCTCGCCGCCATTCACGAGTTCGCGGAGACACCGTACACCGTTCGCGCCCATAACCTCTACACAAGCGGGCCTGGACGGGGCCTTCCTCACTGGAGCAGCGGCAACGTATACCACGAGGACGCGGAAGGCAGGCCACGTTTCGACTGGTCGGTCGCGGACCCGGTATTTGACGCGTGGGTAAGCAACGGCTTCCGGCCCATTGTCGAGTTGGGCTTCTGTCCCAGGGCGCTGGTTCCCTCGGACGCGGCCTTTCCCTTCACCCCCATGCCGTCAGTGTATGGTACCTATGAGTCCGGACTGTGGGCTTGGCCGCCACGCGATCTCAATCGTTGGCACGATCTGGTTGCCGCCACGGTACGCCACTGCCTCGATCGGTATGGCCCAGCGGTGGTTGGCTCCTGGTATTGGGAAGTGTGGAACGAGCCGGACATCTCGTACTGGCAGGGTACGGCAGAGGACTATTGCCGGATGTACGATGTCACCGTCGCGGCCGTCACAAATGAATTTCCGCGCGCTCTGATTGGAGGGCCGGCCACTACGGGTGGGGGAAGCGCTTTCCTTGAGCAGTTTCTGGCTCACTGTGCGGCGGGCCTCAACGGCGTTACCGGAAAACGCGGCACGCGGCTCGACTTTATCTCCTTTCACACCAAAGGCGCCGCGTTTCACCCCTGGCGTACCTATGGCGTGTTGGAGCCGGAGGGTGCGCAGACCGCCCAGAGGGCTTCACCAAACACCGGCAAAATGATCACCGAGATTCGCCGGAGCCTTGCGGTAATCGACAGCTTCCCTGCATTTCGCGGCCTCCCCGTGCTGGTGGATGAATGTGACGCCTCGGTGCCCGCGCATTGGGGCATCTTCGACAACGCCAATTTTGCCTATCGCAATACCGCTTACTACCCGGTCTTCCAAATACAACTGTTCAAAAAGATCCTTGACCTCGACCGGCTTCATCAATCGCGTGTGGACGCCGCCACCACCTGGTCGTGGTATTTCGAGGGCGATCGCTATTTCGAGGGGACACGCAGCCTCTTTACGGCAGGAGACCTTCCTACCCCTCTGCTCAATGGGTACCGCATGTTGGCCCATATGGCCGGCCTGCGGCTGCCGCTTGAGTCCAGCGCCGGCCGGAACCTTGAACAGATGGATGCGACGGAGAACCGACCCGAAGTGGACGGGCTGGCGGCGACCGACGGGCGCGACCGCGTCACTGCGCTGATTTGGCATCATGCCGACGATCAGTATCGACGGGACGCGGCGCCGGTCGAGCTGGTCCTGCGCGGGCTGCCGTTCGCGGGCCGGCCCGTGCGCATCCGCCACTTTCGGATCGACGACAAGTTCAGTAACAGCCATAGCGCCTGGGTGGCGGAAGGCAGTCCGCAAAACCCCGGATCGGTCCAACTGGAGGCGATTCATACGCGCTCCGTTTTGGCGGTGTGCGAGCAGGATCGCCTCCTTGAGACAGCGCCCGAGGATCTCACCATGTCGTTCGTCCTGCCGCTTCCCGGTGTGTCGTTGTTGGAAGTGGTAGCGCAATGAGCCAAAGGCCGGGCGATCGGTTAGGTGGTGCCGCGAGGGATCAATTCCAGCCGCACAGTCTCCGCGATCGGTTCCCTGGAATGCCCCTGAGTTATCCGCAGCATCAACTCGGCAGCTTTAAGGCCGAGGTCGTCAAATGGGATGCGAACGGTGGTGAGCGCGGGAACGGTCACTCGGGAGAGCGGCACATCGTCAAAGCCGATCACGGCCACATCGTCCGGAATGCGCCGGCCCTGTTCGCGAAGCACCTCAACAATACTCAGGGCTAGGTAGTCGCTGGCCGTGAACACCGCGGACGGCGGGGAATCGAGTTCGAGCAACCGCCGCATACCGCGCGCGGCGTCCGCGGGCAGCCAGCTTCCCCCTTGAAGGAGATCGCCATCCACGGCAAGGCCGGCCTCGGTAAGGGCGCGCCGATACCCGAGAAAGCGGTCTCGGGCCGCAACTTGCCGCAGGTCGCCCTGCACGTGGGCGATCCGCCGATGTCCTTGCTTGATCAGGTGCATTGTCGCCTCATACGCGGCGACCTCATCGTCGTAGGTCACCGAACTGAAGCCGAAGCGTTCCGCGCCGGCTCGCTCGATACATACGGCGGGTATGCCGGCCCGGGCAATCGCTTCAAGGAGGGCATCGGTAAGCGGCGGCTCCTGGGCGAGGCGCACGATCACGCCATCGACGCGTCCTCCGCGCAGCAACTCATTCAACCCTGTCAAATCGTCATTAATGCCCTGCGGGTAGGGAAGAATGTAGTGGTGCTCGCGCAGGAGCGCTTCGGTCAGGGCAGTCAGCATCGCGGCGTTCCAGGGAGCAAAGAAGGCGTCGTGTGGATAGTGATCGAACGAAATGAAGCCGATGGTGCGGGTCTGCTGCAGACGGAGGCCGCGCGCGGAGGCGCTCGGATGATACGACAACGTCTCGATTGCCTCAAGCACACGGCGGCGGGTACTCGCCGCCGTGGGCCGAGGGCCGTCGTTGATCACATACGACACAACCGCCGTGGATACGCCGGCCAGCCGCGCCACGTCCCGATGGGTTACGCGCTTCTTGGTGGGCATCAGCAGTCACTCATCCGCGAGACCGCGTGTCGCCTCGCGCAGCCACACCCGCATCTGCCCCTCGCCACGATTGTCCCACGCATGATAGGGAATCGCGGTGAGCCTGGCGGGAACCGATTCCGGCGGCTCGCGGCGATACAGCGTGCCGTCCCACCCCTGGTCGTCAAGGGCACACCCTTCGCCGTGGATCACCACGGCGCCGCCCAGCAGGTTGGGGTCAAGCGATGCCTCGAGCGGCGCATCCGGGGCGAGCGACAGACGATGCAAGGCGACGTGGTTATCGATTTCCTCGAAACAATAGACCAACGGCCCGCGCTGCAGCGCCGTGAGACCGGCGTCCGCGCTCACCCTGGGGTTGGAGTACACTCGCTCGACCGGCATGGCCAGGGTAAGTTCTACGGTATCGCCCGGCGTCCAGACGCGGCTGATTCGCGCGTAGCCTTTGGCGACCTTCCCGGTAAGATCGAGCGCTTCGCCGTTGACCCGGACCGCTGCATCGCGGCACCAGCCGGGCAGCCGCAAGGCCAGGTCAAACACTACCGGCTCGGCCGACGACACGGTAAGGCGAACCGCGCCCGACCAGGGATAATTCGTCTCCTGGCGCAGCGACACCGGCCGACCCTGCACGGTCAGGTTGGCGCTGCTCTGCACGTAGAGGTGGACCGCGACCTCGGAGTCGCCGGCAGAATAGATGTACTGCCCAAGCGATGCCAGGAGGCGGGCCAGATTCGGTGGGCAACAGGCGACGCCGAACCAGGGTTTTCGAGTCACCGTGCCGTCCGATTCGAGTGGATTTTCGTAGAAGAAACGAGTGCCGTCCAGCGAGACGCCGCTGAGCACCCCGTTATACAGTGCCTGCTCGAGCACGTCGGTGTAGCGGCCGTCCGTTTCGACCTGGACCATACGATGCGCCCAAAATACAAGGCCAATGGCCGCGCATGTTTCGGCGTAGGCCGTGCGGTTAGGCAAATCGAAGTCGGCGGTAAAGCCCTCGTTTTGGGCGGCCGAGCCAATGCCGCCGGTCAAGTAGATCCGTGTGCTGTTCAGGTGGTCCCACAGGCGCCGGCAAGCCTCAAGCAGGCTTTTGTCGCCGGTTTCGCCCGCCAGATCGGCCATGGCCGAATAGAGGTACATGGCGCGAACGGAGTGCCCTACCACCTCTTGCTGGTCGCGGACGGGCTGATGCGCCTGGTTGTACTGCCTGGATGTGCGGAGGGCGCCGCCGGACTGGTGTCGCTCGAAGTAGCCCGGCGTGCCGCGTTCGGCGGCTTCTTGGTCGAAGTAGAACGGCTCACGTCCCCGCTCGTCGACAAAATACTGGGCGAGGCGGAGATAGCGTTGCCCGCCCGTCACGCGGTAGAGCTTGACGAGGGCAAGTTCGATTTCCTCATGGCCGCAGTAGCCGCGCTTCTTCCCAGGTTCTCGACCAAACACACTATCGATGTAGTCGGCATAGCGGGACACCACGTCCAGCAGGGATCGTTTGCCGGTGGACTCGAAGTGGGCGACTCCTGCTTCGATCAGGTGGCCCGCGCAGTAGAGCTCATGGGCGTCGCGGAGGTCAGTCCAGCGCTCGTTCGGCTTCACAACCGTGAAAAAGGTATTCAGGTAGCCGTCAGGTTGTTGGGCGGACGCCAGGAGAGCGATGGTGTCGTCAACCTGCGCGTCAAGGGCCGGATCGGGATGGGTGGCAAGGCTGTAGGAAGCAGCCTCGATCCACTTGGCCACGTCGGAATCCCAGAACGGGTGGGGGACGGGTTGATCGCCCGGCTTCCACTGCAGACGCAGGGCATCGATGCGGCCGGTGTCCTTGCACTGCGCGTATTGGAAAGGTATGGTGCGTTCACGATTAATCTGCAATCGCGGCAGCCAAAACGTATCGTCTATGACCACATCGGCGACCCTGACCGGTCGCCAAACCCGGTTCACCTGGGTCGTCGTGGATTCGCTGGTACTCATCTGATCCACCTCATCTCTACACCGTACCGTACATCGGCGGCCTGAGCCGACTTTAAGAAGGAGTCGTTCGATGACCTCGTGTAGGCGCGGACAAGCCGGCGATCCGAGTCCTCGAAGCCATGGAAAGACATACATGAGCGACGCCCGAAAGGCGGACGACGCTCAACAGGTAGATACCTGCCCGTGGCCGTAGTATAGGAGCATCTAATCGATTTGACAAATCGATTAGATGCTCCTATACTTCCGGCAAATAATGTGCCGCCATGGTTGCTGGTCGGATGTAAGGTTGGTCTGGTTCGTCTCTTACAGCTTCACTTGAAATTCATCGACGCCTCTGTACCATGGCGTAAAGCCCCCGGTTCAGCCCGTGAGGGGTTTAGGTGATTGGAGGTACCGCGAGAAGGAGAGTTACAGCGTAGGCCCGCCGCGGGCGGGGTACTCGTAGACCAATGCATCAATACCGGCATCTGACCTTGACTCTTAGCCACCCTTAATTTCGGCTTCTCTACTAAAGAGGCTGGAGGTCGCTTCCATGAGCAAAGACAGCAATGGTGGGCACGGCTCTTCCCCCTCCCGTCGTGATTTTCTCGCCACCAGCGCCAAGGTAGGCGCCGGTGTGGCGATTGCCGGGGCGGGCATCGACCTGGCGCCGCGGCAGGCGAGCGCCGCCGGCAACGTCAATATCACCTATATGGGCCTGGCCGAGCCGACTGATTTTCCTCACGGCTATGCGGACGTGGTAGCGCAATTCAACAAGGCGCACCCTGGAATCACCGCAAAGTACATTCCCGCCCCCCCAGGCGAGGCGAACATCTATCATGACAAGCTCGTAACGGTGCTGTCCGCGCACGACGGCAGCATTGACGTCTTCGATTCGGACGTGATCTGGCAGGCTCAGTGGGCTCCCGCCCAATGGGCCGCCCAGTTGGACAAAGCCTTCCCTCCCTCCGCGCAAAAGAACTATGCTCCGGGCATGATCGCGTCGGATACCATCAATGGCCACATCTATGGTGTTCCCTGGCTGCTGGACGTTGGGCACCTGTTCTATCGCAAGGACATCCTGGATGCGGAAGGGCTCAAGCCCGCGACTACCTGGCAGGAATTGCACGACCAGGGCGTGATGCTC
This sequence comes from Chloroflexota bacterium, assembly GCA_025924845.1. The sequence goes on from JAICHN010000019.1 coordinate 19,453, forward strand.
CGCAAGAAGTATCCTAAGATGACCCCCTTTGTCGCCTGTTACCAGGCGGGTCAGCAGCTGATCTGTAACTTTATGGAGTATTCCTGGAGTAACGGCGGCGATTTCCTGGATCCCAAGACCGGTGCGGTCGTGTTTAATAGCCCACAGAACCTCCAGGCCCTGGAGATGATGATCTCGTACATCAAGGATAAGGTGACTCAGCCTGGTATCGTCTCCATGGAGCTTGATACGGGCCGGGCGATCTTTACCAGCGGCAACGCGATCTACCACCGCAATTGGAACTATGCCTATGCATCCGCGCAGGCGAATCCCAAGATTGCGGGCAAGGTCGGCGTGTCGTTAACTCCGCATTTCCCCGGTCATGCCTCGGCTGTCTGCGCGGGCGGATGGCAGTACGTTGTAAACCAGTACAGCAAGAACCTGGATGCCGCCATAGAATTCGCCGTATGGATGGGTAGTGCCAAGACTCAGGTGTACAAGGCACTTCATACAGGCGAGAGCCCAGCCTACATGCCGGCGAATAACGATCCCCAGGTGGTAAAGAAGTATCCATCCTTCCCGATTCTGGCTCAGCAGGCCAAATTTGAAAAGGCGCGACCGAAGACACCGTTCTGGACCAACATGTCAACCATAGCGGAGCAGGAGTTGACCAACGCTTTGATCGGCAAGAAGTCGCCTCAACAGGCGCTTAAGGACGCAAATGGTAAGATTGAAGCGATTCTGGCCGGCGCCTAATCCTTATCGGTAAGACTACGGACTTAAGCGGCTGGGCAAGGTAGGCCCAAGGGTAAACGGGACGGCAGGCGGCGAACTGGTGATCCTCGGCAATCACCGCCGCCGCTGGTCGTCCCGTATTCCGCCCGGAGGAGAGATAAATGGCTGCAACTGAGGTGCCTGCGGTCGCGGCCGGGGTCGGTTCATCGCCAATGCGAAGTGCTCGACTTGGCAGATGGAAACGTCTGCGACGCTATGGTTTGAGCCGCGCTCAGCTTGCCTGGCTGTTGTTCCTCCCGGCGGTAGCCGTATTGCTTGGTGTGCTGGCCTATCCAGCAGGGCGCACGGTTTGGATTAGTTTGCATACGTTCCGGCTGGACGAGCCGTGGCTTGGCGAGCCGTACGTCGGCCTAAAGAATTACACCTTTGCTTTCCAGTCTCAGGACTTTTGGAATGCCATAGGTGTTTCCGCCTATTTCACGGTGGGAAGCGTGGTCGCCGAACTCTTGTTGGGACTGGGCGTGGCCCTGGTGGTCAACGAGTCGTTCCGCGGCCGCGGGCTTATGCGTGCTGCTATGCTGGTACCCTGGGCCATACCGGCCGTCATTTCAGCGCGGCTGTTTGGTTGGATGTACAGTCCCGGCGTGGGTGCTTTTAATTCCCTGCTCAACGCTCTGCATATCGTCAACGGGCCGCTTGATGTGCTCAGCAGCGATGCATGGTCGATGCCCGCGGTCATTCTAGCCGATGTGTGGAAGAACACGCCGTTTATAGCACTGCTCCTGTTGGCCGGTCTGCAAACCATCCCGGCCGAGCTCTACGAGGCGGCTAGGGTCGACGGCGCCGGACCACTCCAGCGCTTTGGGCAGATCACGTTACCTCTGCTGCGGGGCAGTATTGTTGTCGCCCTACTGTTCCGCACCATTACCGCGTTCCAGACCTTCGATCTTCCCTTTACCTTGACGGCAGGCGGTCCCGGAACGGACACTCAGCTTCTGTCTCTGCTGTCTTACCGAACCCTCTTCTCGTATGTCAACTTTGGGCGCGGCAGCGCGCTGGCTGTAATCCTCGCCGTGATCTGTTTTGTGATGGCCGCGCTGTACGCACGCCAGTTGACCATCGAGGAATTCTAAGGGAGCGGAAGAGATGGCCATGGTCGCCGGGCAGACCTCGAGCGGCGGAACCGGACCGCTCACAGCTCCCCGCGTTAAGCGGGGTAAAAAAGTGCGCCTTGCCCTACTCTGGATTCTGAACGCCGCTTTTCTTGTGTTCTTCTTATTTCCCTTTTACTGGCAAACCATCACGTCCTTGAAGTCCTCGCTGGATATCGCGGCGAATCCTATAGTGTGGTTTCCCACCAATATCGTTTTCACCCACTACCAAACCATTTTCGCGGGCAATCCGCCGTTCGCGCGGAACATCCTTAACAGCGTGATCGTGGCCACTTCCACCACGCTCATCGCTCTCCTCTTTGGTACGTTGGCGGCGTACGCCCTTGCCAAGTTGCCGTTGCCGGCCAAGCGCACTATTCTGGTTCTGGTCATCATTATGGTGACTTTTCCCGGCATCGCCCTGGTGGCATCGTTGTTCGTTTTCCTTCGCGACCTCAACCTGACCAATACCTATTTCGCGCTGATCATTCCCTACGTTGCATTTTCGCTACCGTTCGCGATCTGGGTATTGACCAACTTCTTCCGTGACATACCAGGCGAGTTGGCGGAGCAGGCAGAGGTAGATGGCTGCACACCCGTGCAGTCCCTCACCAAGGTGATCCTACCTCTATCGGCGCCCGCCTTGGTCACTGCCGGTCTGCTCATCTTCATCGGCGCCTGGAACGAGTTCTTATTTGCCTATACTTTTACAAGCCAGCCCAACATGCAAACCGTCCCCGTGGCGATCTATTATTTTGGCGGTGTGCATGAGGTTCCCTGGGGCGAGATTACCGCCGCGTCCGAAGTCGTCTCGTTACCGATCATCGCCCTGGTGCTTCTCTTCCAGCGGAACATCGTACAGGGATTGACGGCAGGATCTCTGAAAGGCTGAGCGGCACGGTTTGGGGTCCATCCTCGTCATCGCCGGCGGGCCATTGTTTGCCGATGTATCGCCACAAAGCGCCGGCCGTGGTTTGGGACTCCGTGCATGCGTATTAGGGCCGCCGGTGTTTGCGCCCGTGCAGAAATGTAGTCAGTTGTACTGGAGGATCGCGGTTGATGCAAGAAATGTTCCGTCCAATGCCCTGGGGCACGGTTTCCATTGAGCCCGGCCTTCTGCGCCGACGCGCCGACCTTAATCGCGCTTATATGCTCAGCCTGAAGACTGAGAACCTGCTCCAGAATCACTATTTGGAGGCGGGACTGTGGGGACCGCGCCTGCAGCCGGATGGTTGCCATTGGGGCTGGGAATCACCCACCTGCCAACTGCGCGGCCACTTTCTCGGCCACTGGCTTTCCGCCGCCGCCAAACGCTTCGCCGCAACGGGCGATCGGGAACTCAAGGGCAAGGCCGACCACATCGTGGCTGAACTGGCGCGTTGCCAGATGGAGAATGGCGGTGAGTGGGTCGGCTCCATTCCTGAGACCTATCTCGACTGGATCGCCCGCGGCAAGCGCGTTTGGGCGCCCCAGGACACGCTCCACAAGACCTTGATGGGACTTTGGGAAATGTACTCCCTGGCCGGGAATGAGCAGGCCCTTACCATCATGAAGAACTGGGCGCGCTGGTTCCACCGCTGGACCGGGCAGTTTTCGCGTGCCCAGTTCGACGACATTCTTGACGTGGAAACGGGCGGCATGCTGGAAATCTGGGCCAATCTGTATGGCGTGACCGGCAGTCCAGAACATCGCGAATTGATCGAGCGCTACGACCGGCCTCGGCTCTTCGATCGGCTCCTGGCGGGCGAGGATCCGCTCACCAACAAGCATGCCAATACCACCATTCCAGAAGCGCAAGGCGCCGCTCATGCCTGGGAGGTAACCGGCGAGGAGCGCTGGCGCAAGATCGTGGACGCCTATTGGCGCTCTGCCGTGGAGGAGCGGGGCTACTACTGCACGGGCGGGCAGACGAACGGCGAGATCTGGTCCGCGCCTCAGGAGTTGTCAGCCCGGTTGGGCGAGAAAACGCAGGAACACTGCACGGTATACAACATGATGCGCCTGGCTGATTGGCTGATGCGTAAAACCGGGGACATTCGCTACGCCGACTATTGGGAGCGTAACCTCTATAACGGCATTCTCGCACAGCAGCATCCTGATACTGGGATGATCGCCTACTTCCTGCCCCTACAGGCAGGCTCCGCCAAGAAGTGGGGAACGCCCACCGATGACTTCTGGTGCTGTCACGGCACTCTGCTCGAGGCCCACACGGTCAACGAGCGCAGCCTCTATTTTGAGGATGACGCCGGCTTGATCGTCAGTCAGTACGTGCCCAGCACGCTCCAGTGGCAGCGGGACGGCGCCGCGATCCGCCTTGTGCAGACTATAAATCCTCAACTCGGCTCGCCGCGTCGACCAAACTCGGTTGCCTTCAGGCTTGCCGTCGTAAGCGACCGGCCCGCCGCCTTTACGCTCAAGATCCGCCTGCCCTGGTGGCTGGCCGGTGACGCGGAGATTCGCCTGAACGGGAAGCGCTTACCTGGCCCATTTACCCCTTCCACCCTGTACGAGATCCATCACACCTGGACGGAAGATGAGATGTCCGTGATGCTTCCGAAGAGACTCACAGCGGTGCCCTTGCCGGATGAGTTGGACACGGTCGCCTTCATGGATGGGCCCGTGGTGCTCGCCGGTCTGTGCGACGAAGAACGCCCGCTGCATGGCGATCGGGACGACCCCGAGGCGCTGCTCACCCCTCACAACGAACGAGAATGGGGCGAGTGGGAGCCGGGCTATCGGACGCAACACCAGTCGCCCAACCTGCGGTTTCTGCCCTTGCATGACATTCGAGATGAGCGGTTCGCCGTGTATTTCCCGGTGGTAAAGTGAGTCGGCGGAGCAGCGAGGTGCTTGTAGGGGCACCCCTTGTGGATGCCCTGAGCTTGACCGACAAGAGCACCCACGGGGGATTTCACTACCGAGCCCTACGGAGCAGCCAGGGTATTTGGCTCGTGCTGAACTA
>JAICHN010000020.1 GCA_025924845.1 Chloroflexota bacterium
CAACGAGCTACTCGCGCTTACAGCGACAGCGCCATGGCCGGTCCGGCCCGCCTCACCGCCGATGCCGTGGCCGGGGGCACCAACCTGGCGAGCGCCTTGCTGGGCAGTTCACCTGGTCGGGGCAGCGCCCTGGGCCGCTTCCTGCTCGTCGTGCTGATCGTTGCGTTCAGCGCCGGGGCGGTGCTCGCCCGTTGGCTTCCGCCGCCCGCTCTGCTCACCTGGTCCACCCACTCTCGTCAACTCCTCGCCCTGATCCTGACCGGCGAGGCCGGGGCGGCGCTGCTGCTCCTCCTGGGCGGCGTAGCGGGGGTCGTGCATCGCCTGCCGGGCCATCATCGGGGCTGGACCCACGCCCCGCCCGTGGCGCTGGCCCTGACCGCCGCGGCCCTGGTGGTGGGACCGGTGTTGGCGCCCTCGCTGCGTGGGGTGGGCGCCGCCTTCGCCGCCGGCTACCTCTCGCACCTATTGGCCGATGCGCTGACCATTCGCGGTATTCCGCTCTGGTTTCCCGGGCAAACCCAACCCAGCCTCCACCTCTTGCCCGGCCCCTTACGCGTCCGTACGGGCGGAGCCGGGGAGCGGCTGTTCAATCTCATCTGGCCGGTGATCATCACTGGTGTAGTGTTGCGCTGGGGATAGGAAATGCTCAACCTGGACGATATCGTTGCCGCCCGAGCACGGATCGCAGGCTCGGCCATGCGCACCCCGCTGGTGCGCTTGAACGTGGACGACACGCCGGCCGCGATCTACCTCAAGCTGGAGAATCTGCAACCAATCGGCTCGTTCAAGATTCGCGGTGCGGGCAATGCCATGGCCTCGGCCGCGCCGGAGACCCTCGCCCAGGGTGTCTACACGGCCAGCGCCGGCAACATGGCCCAGGGCGTGGCCTGGAACGCGCGGCGGCTCGGTATCCCCTGTACGGTGATCGTGCCGGACCACGCGCCGGAAACTAAGTTGGCGGCGATCACCCGCCTGGGCGCCAAAATTATCAAGCTCTCCTTCGATCAGTGGTGGCAGGTGCTGATCGATCACCGCTATCCGGGTCTGCCCGGCCTCTTCGTGCATCCGGTGAGCGACCCGGCCGTCATGGCGGGCAACGGCACGATCGGGCTGGAGATTCTGGAGGATCTACCGGAGGTTGATACGGTGCTCGTCCCCTTTGGGGGCGGTGGCCTGAGCTGTGGGATAGCGACCGCCGTGCGCGCGCTCAAGCCGGACACTCGGGTGTTCGCCTGCGAAGTCGCCACGGCGGCGCCGCTCGCCCCCTCGCTCGCCGCCGGCTCGCCCCAAACCGTCACCTATACGCCAAGCTTCGTGGACGGTATCGGCAGCAAGAGCATCCTCCCGGAGATGTGGCCCCTGGCCGGCGAGTTGCTGGCCGGATCGCTGGTTAGTTCCCTCGAGGAGGTCGCCGCCGCCGTGCGGAACCTGGCCGAGCGCAACCGGGTGATCGCGGAAGGCGCCGGAGCAACCGGGGTCGCGGCGGCGCTGGCGGGCCGGGCAGGCGGAGGCAATGTGGTGTGCGTAGTATCGGGCGGCAACCTCAATTCGGCCGCGCTGGCGCGCATCCTGCAAGGGGAGATGCCGTAGGGAAGTCCACAAACCTTTGACCTAAGTCGCGGCGAGCGTTCCGGGCCTAGCTCAATAACCGCGATCTGTCGCCCCCTTTGGGGATATTCCTGGGTAGAGTATCGGTGGTACGATGCCGACTATGTTGGATCACGTACATGATCCGTGTGGACCTATCCTGGGGAGTAGTAATGATCGTCAAGGAGCTGGATCCCCTTGCGTCGAATGATACCTTTGCTCGGGCGGGCCGTGTCGCCGAAGAGCAAATGGCGCATTATCTGCGACGCGCCTTTGCGACTGACGAGGAAATCGCCGTTCACAGGTGACGAAGACCTCGGGGTAGTAGCCTTTGGCCTCCGCGACACGCAACATCATATCGGCGGAATAGACGCTGCAACTTGTCCCCCGCAAACGTGCATGGAGTATGCCAACCACATTCTGGGTAATGGTGACGTGGCGAGCCGTGGCGCCCGCCATCGCCGTTAAGTATACCCTTCGTCGTACTCGTGCTTGACTTCGGCCTGTTCTTCCGCCCCAAGATACTCCTCGAAGCTTAGCCTGTGGTCAGGCTGCATGCTCATGCCAGGGCTCCTTCGGTTTCACCGGCCGGTATTCCGGGTCGCGAAGCGGTCTTCCACCCCGCATCTTACACCCTGGCCGGCCCGCGTGTACCGCCACGGTGTTTTTGCCCAGTCCCGTCTACTCCGGTAGACTACGGAAGATGTATCCCAGGGAAAGGCATGCACGGCCATGGCAGTTATCGTTAAAGTAGCAGCGGAGACCACGCCGGAGCTTCAGGCGGCGATGGATGAGGAGATCGAGGCAGCGGGGATCATCCGTGTGCTCAGCGCCGTCCCGCCGTTTTACCTGGTCGCTGACGAGGATGTGAAGGAGTTGGCGTCCATCGCCGGCGATTACCGCTGTAAGCCGCGGATCGCTCTGGCCGACGAGGAGGATGTGCCCAGCACCGACCAGAGTGAGGCGGATACGGAGGATCTGGTGGAGTTCATCCATCGCCTCGGCTACACCTTTAACTGGGACGACGACACCAGCCTATGGTGTGTCTCCGGGCTCCGCGACGGCTTTCCCGACGACTCCATCGACGAGTTGGCGGAGAACCGCCGCGTGGCGGCCATCGAGGCGATCCGTTACTTGGTTAGCTAATCCCTTTGACCTTCAGCCGGCTTCGGTACCTCAACGCGGAAAATTGAATGATGGTGCCGGATGCGGGCATCCAGCACCATCATAATCGTTTCGCCCGTCATTGCCGGTTGTCTCTTGCCCCGGCTCCAGTGCCGATCAGTAGCTGCTGTAGGAGTTGGTGTACTGATAGCTCCAGTTGCTGCCGCCCAGCGTGCTGATACTGTTCATGTTGGAGACATAGCTCATCGTGGACATGCTGGAGGCGAACGAATAGCTCTCCTGTTGCTGTTGAATCCGTTGAAGTGCTTGCAGGCGCTTGTCCCCGCTCGTATAGTCGCTCATGTAGCCGGCGGAGCCCGGTTTCCCCGGCGCAGTCACGGACTGGCCGGCGCTGCTTCCATTCGCGTTGGTTGCCGCTGTATCCGCCGGCACGATTTGCTCGATAGCCCGAATGACGGCGCGGGCGGTGAGCGGCGTAGGGGGCGTGGTGCCCGCCGCGAGGGCCGCGCTGTTGAGTGAGTGCTCCAGCACCGGTAGGTTACCCGGCAGGCGCTCCAGGAGCGTATCTCCCCACATGCCCACCAGGTGCCCTTTGCCGACCGCGATCTGCCCGATCTCCACCCCGACCGATTTGCCGCCGGAGATGGGGAAGACGGCTACCCAGCGGTAGGTGCCGCCGCTCGCGCTCTCCTGCACGACCCGCAGTTTAGTGTGGATACCCGATTGGATTACGCTCTCCATTTGGCGGCCGAACTGCTGGGCGGCGCTGCTGCTTGCCTTGGCGGCGGGAAAGTCGAGACCAACCGCCAGCAGTACAGCCTGGTCGGCGGGACTGACGAACCAGGTGCCGCCCGTGGTGGTAAAGTTCGCGGCCCACCCTTTGGGATAGTCAAGGGAGAGCGCGCCCTGGTCGTAGCGGGAATAGTGGCGGGCCGCATCGATCGCCGCGTCGTCGTTCGGCGTGATCGAGTTTTCGATCCGTGTCAGCATGCCGTCCATGGTCCCCTTGGCGTCCTGTTGGCCGAACCCGAAGGCCAGGAGGAGGCTAAAGTGGTCCAGTGAGGGCAGTACAAGGTTGGTGCTTGCCAACGGACCCAACTTACCCGTCGCCGGGACCGCGCCGCTGAAGGTCGCCTTCCCACGAGTGCCGCTATAGTGCCAGGCCTTGTTCAGTTTGAGGCGCTTCTGAAGGGTGGCGCCGACCTGGTGGGCGATCGCCGATGCATCAACCGACGTGCCCAGGAACCGCTCACTGAGCAGCACCGTGGCGTCGCCCTTCGGATTGCTCAGCACCACCGTGCCGGCGGATGCGGCCATTCGCCATGAGGCCGGCATGAGTAGTTGGTAGCGACCATCCGGGGTGCTGGTGCGTACCCACCGCACGCCCCCAAAGCTTCCCGCCGGTGTAGCAACAGTCTGGGTTTCCAGCGGAGGCGCTATCGTGAAGGTGGCGCTCGCCGTGGCCGGCGTGCCGTCCGCGCCCTGTACCTGCAAAAGATGGAGGCCGGCGGGCAGCGGCTGGGGGGGCCGATAAGTCACGCGGCCGGCCGCGTCGACCGTGCCGCCGACCAGCTGATGATCCAGCACGAGCTTGGCGCCCGGCGCGGCGCCGACCGAGAGCGCGATCGGCGCTGTCCGCAAGGTGGCCTTGTTCGCCGGTGAGAAGTCATGGGCCTTCGGCGCGGCGCCGACCCAGAGATGCCAGTGCATGATGCCGCTTCCCGGCACCTGCTTCAAGCCGAGCACGGACAGTCCCACCGGCAGGTTGACCGTGAAGCCGCCTTCCCCCGTGACCTTCCCGCTATCCCGTTCGCCCGCCGCGGTGACCACGATGATATGGGCGCTACCGCTTGGAATCTGATAATGGACAGTATAAGCGCCGGGAGTGGGCGCTTTGAAGGCGAAGATGTTGGCTATCTGGCTGACCGCCATGCCGTCGGCGTCGAGCGGCAGGTTGGGGACGCGGAACACCGTGACGGCGTAGTAGATGGTTCGACCGCCGTAATCGTGGTCGGGATCGGGGATTGCCCTGAAGGCGGGCACGACTCCGGCCTGCAGATGACTGACGACGAAGATCCGATCCTCTTCACTCCGTATCTGGGTAATATCGGTGCGGTCGTCGCCGAGCTGCATATAGATCGCATCGCTCGCATCGCTGCTCGCCATCTGTACATCGACCATATAGGTGTCGGTGGTGGGGGTAAACGTATCGCTGATGGTGTCGGTCGCGCCGGATGACGGATTGAAAGCGCGCTTGGCAAGCTGCCAGACGATCGGGTTCCCCGCGGCAAGCGCCGGGTGGGGCATGACGGAAGCGAAAGGGCGTCCAACCAGGACACCGCTGAGCATAGCGGCGCAGATGAGAAGCCGGAACCGAAACATGGTGCGAGTCTCCTTCCTGTTCTTTCTGGTCTGATTTTGCCGTAAGGATAGCCGTACTCTAGCGTGTGCGCCCAGCCGTGAACATCGACAACCAGGGGCGCTACCTATACAAGTGCTTAGACAAATGGATTGACATGTATTGGTCAGGCATTCACACGCGGAGGGCACCGCTTTCCGCCAGGAGCTCCTCCATCGCCGGCACGGCGTGGGCCGCGCGGGCAGCGGCGAGATCCGCGGCGCCGAACCGCCCCGCCAGTACGGCGACGGCATGATCCCGCCTCGCCGCCAAGTGTGGGGGGACCGGCGCGGCACAGGCCGCGCGCAAGGCATCGGCGGCGGCGAGTAGACGCAGGGCGGGCTGCCCTTGTCCGTGTTCGAGGGCGACATGGGCCAGACCTTCCAGGCAGCGCGCCGCCGGGACTCGGATCTCGAAGCGTGAGCAGTGCTGAAGGCTCTCACGGTAGTACACCGCCGCGATACCGCTTCGACCCTGAGCGGCGGCCACCTCTCCCAGGATGCAAAGGGCGAGCGCCTCACCGTCTACATGCACCACCAGGCGCGAGAGGCGCAGTCCCTCCTCGGCGTATGCCTCGGCCCTGGCCAAATCTCCATCGGCATAGGCAAGTTCACCGAGCCCAACGTAGGCGGCGGCGACGATATCGGCGACGTGATCGGGCGAGCCCTCCCGCATCAGCCGAATCACCGCTTCGTAGCCTTCGTGCGCTCGCTCGTGCTCACCGAGCCGGCACCATGCCTCCGCCTGATAGAAGCTGAGTCCCGCCTCGACCGCCTTGACACCGAGCAACCGGCATGCCTTGAGGGCTTCCTCGCAGAGCGCGACCCCGCGCTCATAGGCTCCCATCGAGATGAAGACAGCAGCCAGGTTCATCCGGGCGATGCTGGCATGATGTTGATCGCCCAGGTCGTCCAGTAGGGTTACACTCTCGCCGCAGAGGGCAGCGGCGCGCTCCAACTCGCCGAGATCCATCAGGCGCGCCCCCACATTGTTCAGTGAGAGCGCGACGGCCCGGCGATCGCCCAGCTCACGACGGGGATCCAGCGCCTCCTGCGACAACACAAGGCCGCGTCGCCGATCGCGATAGCATACGACCATGGCAATCGCATTCAAGGTCTCGGCTGCCGCGTGTCGGTTGCCCAGCGCTCTGTAGTGGCGCAGCGCTTCCTGGAGGAGCGCTTCCGCCCGTTCGTAGAAGCCGCGGCGGTAGCTGAGCCGCCCCGCGTTGTGGTAGGCGCCGGCCAGCAATTCCGACGGGACCCTGCTCTCGGGTTCAGCGGCGCGCGCCAGAAGTGCATCCACCGCGGCATGCCACTCACCCAGCGAAGGGTGTACTTCCCAGTACGGCGAGAGCGCCCCGGCCAGGCGCAGGCCGGATGCCATATGGCCGGATTCGGCGGCCCAGTGCAGCACGGCGCGGATATTCCCCTCGTCCCGCGCCAACCGCCCGAACCAGGCGGCCTGCGCGTCGCCGCCCAACTGGGCCGCGGCCCGCTCGGCCAGCCCCACCATGTAGTCCGCGTGCCGCTGGGCCAGGGCCGCAACGTCATCCTCGGCGCGGAGCCGTTCCAGGCCGTATTCGCGGATTGTCTCCAACATAGTGAAGAGCGGTTCGTCGTCCAGCAGGGCCGCCGTCTGCTGGATGAGGCAGTGGTCGAGCAGCGATGCCAGGCCGTCAAGAATGACCTCGGCGGGCAAGTCCGGCGACGCGCACACGGCCTCCGCCGCTTCCAGGGTGCAGCCGCCGACGAACATGCTCAATTGCCGGAAGAGGCGCTGCTCGGGCGGCGGGAGCAGATCATAGCTCCAGGCCACGACGGCGCGCATGGTGTGCTGCCGCGGCGGCAAGGAGCGCGATTCGCCGGCGGGCACGCCCATCCCTGCCTGTAACCGCTTGAGCAGCGCCCTGGGGGGCAAGAGCTTGAGTCGCGCGGCGGCCAGTTCGATGGCCAGGGGCAAGCCGTCGATCCGGCGACAAATATCGCCAATGACGGCGGTGACTTCCGCCGTTGGTTGCAGATCGGGCAGGACCAGCCGCGCCCGCTCGACGAAGAGGGCGACCGCCGCGTAGCTAAGCGGGTCGCCGGACCCGTGCCGGGGCGGTACGGCCAGCGGCGGCACGGGATATTCCTGCTCACCCGGGAGGCGCAGCGGGGCGCGGCTGGTGACCATGACGCGCAGTGAGGAGCAGCCGGCAAGGATTGCCTGGACGAGATCGGCCACGGCATCCCGCAAGTGCTCCGCATTGTCCAGGACCAACAACGTTCTGCCGTTCAACGCGGCGATAATCGCGGGGACCGTCGCGTCTCCATCGCTTTCGACCCCCAGGACGCGTGCCACGGTTTGCGGCACCATCGCCCCATTTTGCACGGTGTCCAGTGCAACAAACACAGCCTGCGCCGCGTTCGCCGGTTGCGATGCTTGCCGTGCCAGGCGGGTCTTCCCCACGCCGCCCGGCCCGGTAAGGGTGAGTAGGCGCACATCCGCCCGGTCGAGCAGACCACGCAGGACGACCAACTCTCGGTCGCGGCCGATCAGGGCGCCGGCGGCGAGGGGCGGGGCACCCGGCGGGGTAGCGGGCTCCTCGGCCGGTTTGCCCCGTGCCGCTGCCTCAAAGGCGGCGCGCTGCTCGGCGGAGAGGCCCAGGGCGGCGACCAACCTATCCAGGGTGGCCCGCTGCGGTGTTTGGCGCAGGCCGCGCTCCAGCGCGCTGATCCCCTGCGCGGTGAGATTCGCCCGCTCGGCCAGGGCCTCTTGGGTCAACCTTGCCGCCTGCCGCTGTTGCCGAAGCAGCGCCCCGAAGGACGAGTTTGTTGCGTCAACCATGCGCCGTCACGTTGGCAGCGGCTCTCGATACCGGCTTCATCTAATACAGCTTGGCCTTCATACCTTGGCGACCGGTACCAGGGCACCCATCACCCAGAGGGTCCCCGATGCCCCTACAAGGGGGAGGAAACGTACGCCAAGTCGCACTAGGGACGCAGGTGCTCCTTGAAGAAATCGGTGATCGCGTTGTAGCAGGTGATCCGGTTCTCGTGCTTGAGTACATCATGCCCTTCATTCTCGAACATCAAGTACTCGACCTGCTTCCCCTTCGCTCTGAGCCTCTCGACCACGGCGCGCGACTCCGCTTCCACCACTCGTGGGTCGTTCTTGCCCTGAATGACCAACAACGGGCAGGTAATCTGATCGATATAGGTGCGCGGCGACCGCTCGATCAGGAAGTCCTTGTCCTTGATCGGGTCGCCGACCGCGATCGCGAAGTAGGGCTTCCACGTAGCCGGAATGGCGTCCATAAACTTCTCGAGATCGTAGGGTCCGAACATATCGACCGCGGCCTGCCAGAGTTCGGGATGCCGCGTCGCCAGGGTAAGGGTCATATAGCCGCCATAGGATCGGCCGACCACTCCTGCTCGGCCGGTATCGATCCGCGCATCCCGCGCCAGCAACCCCATGGCATGGACGTGGTCCAGACGGTCCTGACCACCCCAATCGCGGTCAACATGCTTGGTATAAGAGAGGCCGTAGCCTGTACTGCCGCGCACGTTCGGCACGAAGACCGCGAAGCCCTGAATGGTCAGAAACTGGATGATCGGCATCGAGAACCAGGTAAAATCCGGCCGCTCCTGGCCCTGCGGTCCGCCGTGAATGTAGTAGACGAGAGGTCGCTTTCCGGTGAAACCCAGGGAGGCCGCCGGCAGATAGAGGCGGGCCGAGACGCGCAGGCCGTCATGTGAGATGAAGGAGGCATCCTCGCCTGCCGAAAGCCAGTCGGCGGGAATGCCCAGGATGCGCTCCCCGGTCAACTGGGTCACGACGCTCCGATCGGCGCCCTCAATAGTATAGATCTGGGTGGGCGAGACGGCGGTGGAGAACGAGATTGCGTAGCGATCTCCCGCCTTATCATAACGGGCCGACTCCAGAACGCCGTTGCTGAGCGTGCCGGCGCCGCAGATCGTACGGGCGATCGTGAAGCGCGCCGCTGCTTGGTCGAACGTGCCCTCATAGCGCCAGGAACAGCCGTCGATGTTATAGCCAAGGAGGTAGAGGTTGTCGTGCAGGTGCTCGAGCGATTCCAGTTCACCCACGCCCTGGTGACGGACGCCTTCGATCGTGACCGGCCTCAGGTTCTGGGGATTGTCCAACGTGAAGGAGGCGAGGCTATATGTATCGGCAAAGAGGCTGGTAGTGATCAATACGCCGCGATCTTGCTCGGTGAAACAGGCCGGCCCGAAAGCGTTGAGCGGCACCGCCTGTCCCTCGGCCCGTTCCTCGATCGGCGTGCCGTGCAGCACCTTCCGCTCACCCATGTTCGCGCTCCACAGCGAGATAACGGTATCGCCGGTGGTGTACTCGTCGGTAAGGATAGCGATGGTGTGGTCCGCGTTGACCCCAGCCACGAACGGTCCCCAGGGCCCGGCCCCAAGCAGGGTCGTTTCGCCAACGGCCAGATCGCCCTTATAGGATTCGATCCTGGCTTCGGTGCGTGATTCGGCCGCGATATACAGGACGTTCGCCAGGGGGTCGCATTGGTGAAGGTGGCAGCGAAAGTGGGCGAACTTACCGCCAAACGCCGGTTCGGGGTCGCCGCCTTCCAGGGGGATGGTGGTCGGCTGGTAATTCTCGTCCCCATCCTGATCGATCATGACGACAATCTTCTTCAGGAGGGGAAAGACCGAAAAGACGTCGCCTCCGATCAGATGAGGGTTCTGGAGGGCGATCTGAGGTGGAAGGAGCGGTATTGGTACGCTGCCTTGCGCGTCCATCACATACAGGCTGAGGCGTCCGCTCATATTACTCAGGAAGTAGAGCTTGCCTTCCACCAACTGCGGGGTAAGAAAGAGGCGCGCGCTGAGCAACGAATCGATCCGCGGCATGGCCACATCCTTTCTCTTCTTATGGAAATAACCGCCTGCCGGTCCGGAGCGTTACGACGACAAACCTGTGCATGCGCCGGAGGCGCATGCACAGGTTTGTCGTCAGCTTCCCAGTGTGCCTTATGCCTTGGGGATCTTCACGTACTTGTCAATAACGGCGGTCTTCTCCTGTTTGGCCAACCACTTCGTGTAGTAAGGCTGCGTTATAGAGCTGGGCGGCCGGGTGCCGATCGCCTGGACGATGAACAGCCCGTAGGTAGTGCTGATCGGGGAGCTGACCTGCATGTTCTTCAGCGCGAAGATCGCCTTGTCGAAGTCCGCACTGATCTGGCCCTTGCTATAGTAGCCGGCGTCACCGCCCAGGGCGGCGCTGGTAGTGTCGGTAGAATTCTTCTTGGCCAGCGCGGCGAAGTTCGACCCCTTGTCCGCTTTCAACTGCTTGGAAAGCTTGTCGGCAAGGGTCTTCTGGGTGGACTTGAGCAAAATGATGCGCATATGCACGTCGCAGGCCGCGGTGGTTTTGGTGCCGCAAGGCAGGTTCTTGGTCACGGCGGCTTGCACGTTCTGCTCGGTGGCGGCATCGGAGATGATCTGATTCACCACATCCGCCGTAAAGCCCGCCGCTTTGGTCTGCTGGGTGAAGGCATCGGCGCCGCCCGCCTGCGCCTCATACTGGCTCCGCAAGGCGGCAATCTGTTTCTTGGTGGCGACCAAATGATGCTTCTTGGCATACGACACGGCATACGCGGTGTCGATCAGCGACTGGTAAGCCTGGGCAATCTGCTGGTGATAGGTCTTCAGCCCGGCAGCCTTGGTGATATCAGTGCCCTGTTGCTGCAAGGACGCGGCGGTTGAGGCACTCTCCTGGTTGAACTCTTTCAGGCTCACCCCCACGCCGTTGACCTCGGCGGCCAGCCCTGGTTTGCTGGACACCGCCGGCGGCATGACCACCAATGTGGCGGTCGGCGCGGCGGTGGGCGCCGGCACATCAGTGGGAACCGCGGTCGGCGTGGCGGCGGCGGAGTTGTGGAAATGGTCAAAGGCGACCGCGGCGACTAACGCCAGCAGCGCGATCCCGGCAAAAATCGGCACGATCAGCAAGGTAAGGTTGGACGAGCGCTCCCGCCGCGCGTAGCGGCTCGACCCGTAGCCGGCGCCTGGCGCTGGACGTGGACGGCGCACCGGGCGAGGGGCTGGTCCGGTGCCGGCTACATCCGGTCCGGTCGTGGTCGGGTCTTCGGCGGCGCCGAGATCCTCGGAACCGTCGTGCTCGTCAGACATTATCACTCCTCCAACTGTGGATGGTTTTGCGTAGCGTACGGCGTGTGGCAGGCCCCCATGTCGCGATGGTTAGTGTACCCGGAGCAGGGGCAACAGGCCAGCAGACCATGAAGCACCATTCAGCCGAGATGGGCTCCGCAATCGCCGCAGAAGTGGTGCCCATGCGGATTGGCCGCGCCGCAGGTTGGGCAGGGTTGTTCGCCCTCGGTAAGGAGGCGGGTTCGCGCGGCGGGAAGGGGCGGAGGCGGCAGCGCCGCTTCAATCATATCCTCATCCTCCGTCTCGCCTGCCGCAATCTGGTCAGGTACTTCGTCGACTTGAGTGGCCGACATCCGTTCAATGCGTTCGTTTTGACCGGCAATCTCGGCCATGGTCCGATCCACCGCCTCAAAGAGATAGTCCAGGCTTGATGGGGGCAGGGTGCGGGTCTGCCACAGCTTGAACATTTCCTCGCCGATCTGGGCCCGGAGCCGCAGGGCCTGGGTCCTGAGATCGGCCAGCACGCGCCGCTCGGCCTCGATCCGTTGCCGGCGCGCCGCCGCCGCCATGGCCTGGCCGGCCGCGGCAGTCACCTTATTCGCCGCCTTGCCGACCAGATCCTTCGTTCGATCCTGCTCCGCCATCTACACCCGCATCCCGCACGAAGGACAATAATCCACGTC
The DNA here is from genome assembly GCA_025924845.1 of Chloroflexota bacterium. The sequence goes on from JAICHN010000020.1 coordinate 11,931, forward strand.
CCCCGGCACCATGGTGTAGCATTCGGGACATTCACTCGCCGCGCGCGGTAGCCGAGGCGGCGGGAGGGGCTGCCCCGGCGTGGACGCAGTGCCGAAGGGCGGCACGGGCCCAACCGGATTCAGTGGGTCCGGGGAGAACGGCGGCACGCCTGCATTGGGGTAGTGCGGCGCCGGGGGCAGTCCAGGTACTCCGATCGTGACGGGCGCGGCGGCACGCGCGCTGATCAGGTCCCGCAACACCTGCTGATAGGCCGCGTTGATCTGATCGACGCGCGTGCATGCCGCGACCAACTCGGCGTCGTTCCCCAGGCCGCCACCCTTCCAGCGCTGGAATGCCACCCTGCCGAGGTCGGTTGTGGCCCGTTCGAGCTGTTCGTGCAAGTCGGCCTGGCGTATTTCCAGCGCCTTGATTTGGGCCGCGCTCAGCACAATACGCACGGCCTCGTTGCCCGCCTGAGCCATGCGGTCCTGCGCCCGGTCCATCATATCGGCTGCCCGTTGAAGGAGATCCATGGCGCGGGTCAATCGACTCCGACGATTACCACCGTGGTATTGTCATCGCTACCACGGTCCAGCGCACTCTCTACCATCGAGCGCGCCAGGTCACGGAGGGTCGGAACGCCGCCCGCCGTCTCGCCGTCCCATATATCATGACGCATCGTTTTCCAGTAGCCGTCGGTGCAGAGGATCAACCGACCGCCGGGTTCCAGAGGCTGGATATACCAATCGAAGGCCTCTTCAACCCCCTCCTCCCCAATCGCGTGGAGAATGACGTTGTTGCCGAACGCGGTGAAGGCGGCATCGGCGGTGAGCAGTCCGGCGGCGACCTGTTGCTCGATCAGCGATTGATCGTGGGTGATCTGAGTGACGGCGCCGGAGGGCGCTACATAGTAGGCGCGGCTGTCTCCGATATTGGCGATGAAGGCGCTCTGCCCATGGATCACGGCCGTCACCAGGGTAGCCCCCATCTCGCCGTGCATCTGGATCTCTTGCAGCACCTTGCTGTTCGCCTCAGCCACGGCGCTCCGAATCACGGTCTGGATCTCCACCTCTTCCTTCGCGGTTTCCGATTCGTTATGAAGAAGATGGAACACATTGCGCCCAACGCTGTTCACAATCATTTTGCTGATCAAGCCGCTACCGGGCGCGTAGCCGCCCATGCCGTCGGCCAGCACCATCACGCCGAACATATCACTCTTGGAGTCGTAGCAACCACCTACCGTCGCGGTCCAGTAACTGTCTTCGTTCGGATGGTGCGGCCCCTCGGCGCTCCACGACCCTACTTCCAGGGCCAGGCCCGCCGTACCGAACTGCTTCCGGGGGCGCACCAGATGATAGTAGGAGCCGTTCTCGCTGAATTCCTCGGTCTCGCCTTTTGCCTTATTGGTTCGGGCCAGCACCAGCCGGCGGGTCTGCAAAAGAGCGCCACAGTCCTTACAGAACCGCTGGCCCGCCAGATTCTCGGTGCCGCCACACGACCAGCAGCGCTCATAGGCGCGACTGTCCTCAACCGCGTAGAGTTCGGCGGCAACCACCGGTACGGTGCCGCCGAGCAGGGCCGAAGCCTCCTCCTCGTTTATCGAGTTAATCACCAGGTACCGTCCGCCCAGAGTGACGCCTGGGGCGGGGACGGCCGGCGCCGTGGGCGACGCGGCGTCCGCCGGGGACCCTTCGCCCTCCGGTGCCGGCGTCGCCGGCGTTTCGCTGGGTTCGGCGGCCGGACCCTCGGGCGCCGCCGGTTCCTCGGTGGGGGCCGTGGGCGACTCTTGCCCGGGAGCATCCTCGGACGGCGCCTCCGCGCTCGGCGGTTCGGCCGCCGGTAGCGGCACGTCGGCAGGGTCCGGGAGCGGTGCTTCGGTTGCCGGTGTCTCCTCGGCAGGCTCCGGCGTGATCGGCGTTTCGGGGTCGGCTCCGGCGGACGGAGCCGGCGTCACAGCCGCTCCATCGCTCGGAGCCTGGGCAGCACTCTCGTCCTGTTCAGTCTGCGCGGCGTCCCTGCTCGCCGACTCCGCCGTAAGATTGGCCGGCGCGCTCGGTTCCGGGGTTGGGCTGGGCCGTACTTCGGAATGGTCGGCGTTCATCTCTTCTCCGGTCGAAGCGGTTGACGATAGCTGATCATCGGTGGATCCATCGGCCGGCGCCGTCTGCTCGCGAGAACCTCTCCCTGGCGAAGCGGCCCCGGTAGGGGACGAGCCGGGAGGCGCGGCGGACTGCTCGGCGCCGCGAGTGAAAAAACGTTTGAGCCTACCCATCATCGGGCTTTCCGGCGATCATGAGAATCGCCCGAGAATGCGGTCGGGATGCGTATGACCTAGGTTATCGAGATGCATGACCAACAGGGCCTTGTCGATTGGGTCACCAATGCCCAGGGCGTTGGGGTCATCGGCCGAGGGAGGTGACTGTTTGAAGTGTATCTGGCCGGCAATTCCGGCATAGTGAATGCCGGCGATGGCATCGCGCAGGCTCGCCCGGTTCACCGGGGTGGTGCCGGATGGTCCGGCGGCCTTATGAATGGCTTGCGCCATCAGCTTTACCGCGTCGTAAAATAGGGCGGATTCGGAGGGGACGCGCGCGAAACCGTATCCGCTCGGCTTCCCCGCCGCCTGGAAATGCTGCCTATACTCGCTCTCCATAGCCTGAATGCGCTTGGCGCCCGCACTGTTGGCCGGCAGCAGGCTGAACTCATCCGGATAGAAGTAACCCGTGAACTTATAGCGCCCCTTATAGACGTTGCCGTACGAGATAAACTGCGCGGGGTCATAGAAGGCATCGTCACTGAGCACGGTGGTGGCGCAATACGGCCCGTTCGGCACGGTGGCGGTGCAGCCTCCTAGAGAGTCCATAGCCTGACCCATGCGGAGGGCATCACTGGCGCGGCCGGAAAAGAAGATGAGATTGGGTGTGCCGGCGCTGAAGAGCGGCTGGATCAGGCTTTTGTATTGATCGGCCGTGGTGCTGTCCGCCGTGTAATTCTCCTGCACGAGCCTGGCCGTCTTCCCCACGTCGGTGGTGAAGATCGTGGCCAGGCCGTTGCTGTAGGCGTCACTGGGATCGCGGAACACGATCACCCGCGGATTCTTCACCCCCTTGAGCAACTCCCCGGTCGCGTAGTGGGCCAACTCCTCACCCTGAAAAACATCGCTGGGCACGGCGCGGAAGAAATAGGGGCTGCCGTTGAGGCTGGGGCTGCTCGAAGTGGGAGCAAGCTGCGGAATGCCGTTGTTGGCCAGATAGGTTTGAGATGCCTTGGTACGGCTGCTGAAGGAGTAGCCGAGGAAGGCGAGCAAGCTCTTGTCGGCAGCGGCGGCCTTGGCGGCGTCAGCCGCCCCGCCGGCTGAACTGGCGTCGTTCCCCAGTTCCAGCACCAGCTTCCGCCCGTCGATGCCGCCCGCCAGATTGATTTCGTGCTGGGCGGTAAACGCCCCTTGCATGGCGAACCGACCAGTGGAGTCGTCCACGCCGCTGAACGAACTACCGATCCCAATCTTCCAGTAGGGCTGTCCGCTGGAGATGATCCCGGCATTCTCAACATAGATCTGGCTTTCCGCATCGGTCTGATCATTGGTTGAGGCCTGGGCGTAGAGCTGCTCGGCCTGGGTGATATTACCGTTCTTCCACTGCACCGAGGCATCGCGCTTGGCTTTGGCCCAGGCCTTTACATCGGAGGCGCTCTGGTTCCGACCTGTGGGATCGAGATCGAAGGCGATCCTGCCCACGCTGATCGATCCGGTAGCGGGAAGGGTGGCCTGGCGCTGTTCGTACACCGCCGCTCCACCGCCCGCCGCGATCAAGGCCGCCAGCACCACTACTACGGCCACCAGTTTACCCCGCACCGTGGAGAGCGCGCCTCTGGGCGTCAGAATAGCGTCCACGTCGGCCTTCATCTGGGCCGCTTTTTGGTAACGCAGCTTGACATCGTTCTGCAGCGCCTTGGTTACCACGTGGACCGTCTGCTCGGATACGTTCGGATTCAGGCTCCGGATGGGAGGGTATTGAAAGAGCGGCTCAACTCCCTGGGGATTCCGCCCGGTGAGCAACTGATGCATGGTGGCGCCCAGGGCATAGAGGTCGGAGAGCGTCGTCTCCTGGCCCAGGAACTGCTCACGCGGCGCATAACCAGGCGTCCCCATCGCGGTGGACGCTTTGTTGAGGCCGGCCTGTGGGGTGCCGACCCGGAAGCGGTGTGACGCCACGCCGAAATCCACGACACGCACCCGATTGGCCGCATCGACCACGATATTGGCGGGCTTGATATCCCGGTGAATTACCTGCGGATCCTGATCCTCCAGATAGGAGAGTACGGAGAGCACCTGGCTCATCCAGCCGAGCACCTGCTTCTCGGGCAGGCCCTTCCCACCCGCCGCGTCCAATTTCTTTTGCAGATCCTCGCCGTTGACGAACTCCTGCACGATGATATGCGAGCCCGCCTGGGTGAAGAAGTCGCTGATCGTGGGGATATTGGGGTGGCTCATCTGGGAGAGCGTCTTCATCTCTTCCTGGAAGCCGGTCTCGGCCTCGATGCGCTCCTCATCGGTGGTGTAATTGGGCAACATCTGCTTGATTACCACCGGCTTGTTGTTCACCCGTGAGTCGTGGGCCAGGAAAATGCTGCCCATACCGCCCTTGCCGAGTGCGCGATCCACCACGTACCGCCCCGCGTCGCCCAGCGCTACGCCCGGCCCCAACACCAGCGCGGCCGGCGGAGTAGTTGGTCCGCCGGCCTGGGTAGGAGCGGCATGCGACGCGGGACCGGTACGCGGGAACGTAGTGTGGGTTGGCGGCCCGGCGTGCGGCGTGGAACTGACTGGCGTCTTGGCCGGCGGGGTAGGGAGCGGGGTCTGGCTGATCCCCTGGGTATTGTGCAGCGGTTGGGTCAGATTGATCCCACAGCCGTCGCAGAACTTATTGCCGGCCGGATTGACGGCTCCGCATTGTGGGCACGTATGTGTAGCCATAACCTGCTGTTACTCCCCGAGGCGACTCAACCGCGGTCCGCGCCATGGCACGGTCGGTTAATGGATGCTGACCTTGGCATTAAAGGCGCCGAATGCGATGCTGTCGCCGTCATGGAGCTCAACCGGCTGATTGTATTCCAATGCCTTGCCGTTGACGAAAGTGCCGTTGGTACTGCCGACATCAGTAAGTGAGAATGTGTCACCGGTGCGCTGGATCCGCGCCTGGTGCCGCGATACCCCCAGGTCGGGAGCGGCCCCCCCAAACGGAATGAGATCGAGTTCAGGGTGCCAGTTTTGCGCCACATCGGAACGGCCGACATTGGTGATCTCCTCAGTCACCTCGTGTTGCCCCCCGGTCGCGAAGATGAGGGTCAACACGGGCGCGCCGGCGGGTGCGGCGGGCACGGGTTGCTGAACGGGCGCGCTCGGCGCCGCTGAGGTGTCAGGCGGGGTGGACGCGGCGTCGGCGTCAGTAGATGGCGCCGCGCCGGCATCGGCGTTGGCATCGAGCGTATCGGCGGGCAATTGATCGAGCACCGCCTGCGCCTGGGCGATCGCCTCGGCCGCGCCGGCGTCGCCCTCGGCCGGCGCGGGCGCCGTGGCTGTCTGAGTTTCCGGCGTCTCCAGCGGGGCGCCGCAGTGCTCGCAGTAAGCCATGCCGGGCAGGTTTTGCGTGCCGCATTGCGGGCAAGAGATCATTGCGCTGTTCCCTTTCTATGCCACGACCGGCGGATGTACCGCTGACGACGCCCCCCGCCGCACGGCAGGATATAGGGCGTGATGCCGGAAAACCTGCTCATGAATTCTGGTCGGGACTCCGCGGCAGCACCAGTTTCCGCGTCCCGCTGGTGAGTTTCTTGGTGGCCGACGAATCAGAGATCGCATTTGCCGAGCCGGCATCATTCAGCTGGAGGCGCATCGTGCTGACCGTTTGCTGGATAAAGTTGGGGTCGGCGCCCACCTGCTCAAGGCGCTGCTGTAACAGGTTGAGCTTTTGCGTGGCGGCCGGCACATCGCCGGACTGCGCAGCCTGTAACAGTTGCGTCTGCGCGGTTTCCACGGCCGCATGATCGATATATTGCTTGACGGCGGGATTCATGGGTGGGAAACCGGTCGTATCGGCCAATTGAATCGTGAAGTCATCCGAACGGACTTCCATGCCCGATTGGGGGGGCTGGTCGTAGCGCAAGGCTAACGAGGCCACCTGGAACTCGTTGGCGAAGCCGGCGCCCCCCTCATAGATATATTCCACCAGGAGGGTCATGCCTTCTTTCTGGATATCGCCGAGTTGGACCTGCGTATGGCGATTGGTCGGCGTGACCGGGACAAAGTCAAAGGACTTCAGTTCGGGACTCACCTGATGAATGCGCTTGGGACGGAAGCGCTGCCGAAAGTCCATGCTCAGCACGGCGTTGGTAATCACGGTGGACTGCACGGTCACCAGCACTTCGCGGAAGAAATCGGCCACGCTCTCCGCTTTTTCAATGTATTCGGCGATCCCCCGCGCGCTGCGGCCCATTTCGTTCAGCAGCCGTCCGTTGTAGTCGCCCCCGATGCCGCCCAGCATGAGCGGGATCTGCGTTTGCTCGGCTAGCTGATAGCAGCGATCCTCATCATTGGTCTGGCCGTCGGTGAGCACCACGATCTTGCGCACGGCGCTCTGTACGGGAAGAGCGAAGAACTGCTGTTGCGCGGCGGCAATACCGTCCCCCATCAAGGTGCCGCCGTCGGCGCGCAGGTTACGGATGGCGTTGAGGATGCGGCTGCGGTCGCCGCTAATCACAGTGGCGGGCACCAGGATCTGCACGCGATCCGAAAAGGCGATCAGGCAGATCGCGTCGCCGTCTTGCAACTGGCTCACTACGTTGGTGGCGGCGGACTTGACGAGGTCGATCTTCTTTTGCCCGAAGGTGCCCGAAATCTGACCATCCATACTGCCGCTGGTATCGATGACCAGACCGATTTGGACCTGGGGACGGCTTTGTACGGTCGCTTCGGGCCGAATGCGGATCGCGGCGTAGTTCGCGGCGGGCGAGGCGACGGGAATCTGGGCGTACGCGGCGGTGATTTCAAGCGTGGTAGCCATGGAGGGCTTGCTCTCCTTACAGGCGGCGAGACCTATCCCCGGCCGAACGCCGGCAATACGGTGGGGCACCGGTCACGCACGACCGTCTCCACCCGGAGTTCGCGATACAATCGGCGTGGAGCACTCACCCGCCGCTCGGGCGAGCCAATGCGCCACTGAGCGCCATGATTATATCACACCCCTCTATTCAGGCCATGTGGTCATCGGCGTGGGCAGGTTGCCGTGATTGCCGGGCCGCACCGTGTCGAAGCCCTGGCCTTCATACCTGATCCTTACCCACAAGGGGTGCCCCTACCAAGAACCGATCCGATACGGCCCAGGGCAGCCAATGAGGGAGTACCGAAAGTTAACCGCTAACCGTACCCCAGAGATAAGCTGTTGACTGGCGGGAGGTTACCGGCGCGGCAATCACGGCATGGCGATAGTGAGTCAAATAGGTCGCGGCTTCGACGGGGTTGAGGGCGGCGGCAATGGCCTGACGCAGGGTGGGGAGGCGCGGATGCGCGGGCGCGTCAAGGAGCGCCTCGAACCAGGCCGCCGATTTCCGTTCCCGTTTGACGCTCGTGTGCAGCTCCAACTCCAGGTGCGCGAAGCCGACCTGCTCGAATATGTGCAGCAGATCGCGCTCGTCGAAGGCGCGCATGGCCTGCGTTTGGGGCGGTTGCAAGGCGAGGAACGCCTCCTCGACCCGTGCCGCCAGCGGCGCCACCGCGCCGGGATCGATGCCGAACCGCTCCGCCATACTCACGGCCGAGTTGATCGGCTCGAATAGCGATATACGCCCACCGGGGCGGAGTACTCGGCGGAACTCGGCCGCCGCCGCCGCCTTGTTCTCGACATAAAGCAGCACCGATCGGGTCAGGACGGCATCCACCGAACTGGACGGCACATCGCACAGATCCGCCGCGTCATTGCGGACGAAGCGGAGCCGCTCCTCGACCCCCGCCTCGCGGGCCACGGCGGTACACTCCTCCAGGAGGTTCTCCGAGATGTCGTCCAGCACCACCAGGCCGCCGGGCGCGACGCGATGGAGCGCGCCGAAGGCGAGGAGACCATCGCCGGAACCCACATCGAGCACCCATTCTCCCGGACGGAGGCGCGCCCGGTCGAGCACCTTGTCGCGAATGGTGCAGAGAAACTCCAGCGTTTCGCGACCGTAAGGGCCACGAAATCGCGTGCGCAATTGCCGGCGGCTCCAGCACTCGAGCTCCTGATGCAAGGCGACAGTTCCTATGTGTGTAGTAAAAGAACGGGCGACGCAGGGTTAAGTATATAGGGAAGAGCGAATGGCGACGCGATATGGACTGGGGAGGCGGATCGGCAGGCCATTCCCGCGTCGGTGGGGTACGCGTACCGTTCATTTTGGCGGGGCGCCTAGGTTAGCCACGGCGGTGTTGTAGTCCCGCATGCTCGCCGCATGGAGGGTCTGCGTGAAGGTCCCTCCGACAAACCCGGAGAATACGTTCCATGGCAAACCGTTTACCGTCAACGAGCCGTCGCTGTTCATCTTGCCTGTAAAAGTCGTTGAAATACCTTGAAGAGTAGTGGTGAAACTGTAGCTGCCGTTGTTATTTATCCCGGTGAACTGCAAGGATTTAGATGCCTTGGGGGCGTAATTATCCGTAGTCAGCAGCTTGCCGTGATGAATAAATCCGCTCTCCTCGACCCAGGACATAAACATGACGTAGGTATACTTGTTGACCTGGAAGAAGGTGAGAAAACTGTGCGGTCCATTGGCGGGGTTGACCGGAGTCCGGCTTGCCGCCGCTGCCGTACTCTGTAATTGCGCGATCCGTGTCCGGAGCCCAGCGATCTCAGTGTTCCGCGCAACGGCTTGCGCTTGCTGACCGGCCACCACCGTGGTCAGCGATGCCGCCGTTGCCCGTGCCGCGACGGCTTGCCCCCTATCAACTTGCCCGCTGCCGGATCGCGAGTTGAGCCGCCACACGGCCAGCACTATAGCTACAAGGATGGCCATAATTCCAAGGAAGACAACTGGTGCTCTCCGCCGGAGAGTATTTCTCGGCAGCCGCCTTTTCATTTCCAAATGCTCCTTCTCTTCGGCGCGGCTATACTGTCGGCTTCTCGGACGGCCTCGTTCAAGGTTCCGGGGCGGGCTGATCTTGCGCCGGGCCTCCTGGAGACGCGGCAGCCGCCGATCGGCGCGCATTGACCAGTTCCCGGACGACGATGTGCAAGAATGACACCGCGGGCACCGCGAAGAAGGCGCCGGGGATCCCTGCCAGCGGCAAGCCGACCAGCGCCGCCGCCATCGCTTCGAGCGGATGAATGCCAAGATTACGCCCTTGAAGCCTCGGACCGATCACGTTGGTGACAATCTGCTCGCCCACCAGGAGCCAGATCAGATAGAAAAGCGGTTTCGGTAACGGTGAGAAGGCCAGGGCCAGGCCAAAGGGAGGGATGTATAGGATTATTGGTCCAATGACTGGGACAAGCGACAGAAGAAAGCTGCTAAAGAAGATAACGATGGGGTAGGGTATGCCCAGAATAAGCGCGCCTGTCGCGTCCACGGCGCCGGCCAGTAAGGCGAGAATAATCTGCGTTCGTACATATCTTCCCAGAACCCGGTCAAGATTATTCACGGCGCGCGAAACCTGATCTCGATAGGGGCCGGGTACCTGACGCATGAGCCAGTGGACGAACTTGCCGTCGTCACTCACGAAATAGATCGAGATAATAAAGATCAAGATGATATTCAGCAGCAAAGTGCCTGCTTGTAGACTGATGTTGAGCGCGTTGTTCAGCAGGCCGGTTACCTGCGCGTTTATGGCCTGGACCACCTGGCTAAACTTGTCATGCAGATCGAATACGATGCCATGCCGATCCAGCTCCGTCTGCAGGCTCAGCAACAGTAGCGGTGTGGATATTGCCTTCCGGTATATGGCGTTCGTTTCGGTTACCGCCTGGGCGGCTGCGTTGACGGCACGGGCCATCCGCGTGGCGTCCAGCCGCACGGTCGCCTGCTCGAACGCTGCCTGGAGCCGACGCGCGGCGGCTACTATCGGGCCGGCATAGCTTGAAGGGAGCGTTTGCACGGACGGCTGCTCCGTATCGGCGGTGAGCTTCAAGGTATCGTGGACCAGCACGGCAATGTCCGTTTGCGTCTTTCGCGCCTGCTCCCGCAGGATAGGTTGCCCGTTGGTCAGCAGCCGTTGCTGGGCGGCTAATTCGCCTTGGATCGCCGTGAGGTCGCGCTGCACGGTTTGCAGGCCGGAGAGGCTGGCAGCCGAGGGATTGCGCAGGCCCTTCACCAATGATTGAGCCTGAGTAATGAACGGGGCGACCAGCAGGGCGCCAAAGAGGAGTACTACGGTGAACAACAGGACATAGGCGCCGAGTACCGCCGCCCAGCGCATACGCACCGCGCGCCGCAGCAGGCGAACCGCGGGCGCCATCAAGTAGGCAAGCAGCGCGCCGAGCAGAAAGAGATAGAGCCCCTGGCGAAATCGGTTGAGCAGCCCAAAGATATCGTTGAGGAGCGCCACGACCGCCAGCAGGATGAGCAACACCCCGAGGATCGTGAACACGCGAATCAACGTGCTGAGATTCCGCGGCTCATCCGACTGAAAGAGGTGCATGAGCTAGACCTCCCAAGGCCGGGGTTGTCACGGTCCCGCCCGCGCCCCATGATGCATGGCACATTACTACAATACAGCGGTCCGCGCTGCTTGGCCGGCCTTCCGAACCGAGCGCTTGCCGTACGCGCCCGGCATCCCCCTTGCGCTCCAGATTCTCGGTTCGACCAGCGGCATGGTCGACGCGGCGGCTACTGGTCCACGGGTCGCTTGCCGTCGCGGCCTCGGCGGTAGGGGTCGGCGCCGAGGCCGGCAGCTTCTTTCCGGGGACTACCCTGGCGTTCCCCCGTCCCGCATCGCCGCCGTCCCCTGGCGATCGGCGCCGCTCGTCCCTGCCCGCCCGCTTGGCGAGTGGAGGAACCAGACGATGAGAAGCGCGGGCAGCACCGCGATGGTCAACAGCACGAAGGTGTCGTGGTAGGCCAGGGCCAGCGCCGTGCGCACTGCTTGGGGCACCTGCGTTCCGACGAATCCGCCCACACCGACCTGGGCATAGCTACTGTCCGTGCCATGGGCGATCCCCTGTAGATGGACGGCGGTCCGGCTTTGCAGAAAGTTGGTCAGCGCGGCGACGCAAAGCGACACCATAACGTTTCTCGTCACCACGTTCAAGGTCGTCGCATCCGGCAACTCCGGGCCGCTGATTCCATCCAGGACGAGCGTGTTGACCGACTGCAACAGCAGGGTCAGGCCAAAGCCGCTGATCAGCAGAAGCGGCGCCAGTGCTGTGAGATTAGAGTTACCGTTGGTGAAAAGAGCAATCAAGCCGCTCGTGAGCACCACATCGGTCAAGCCAAGGAGGATCAGCAGCCTTGGGCCCAGCCGGTTATAGGACTGGCCGGTCGCAATGGAGCCAAGTACGGCCCCGATTCCCTGCCAGAGCTGGAGCAGCCCCGCATCGAACGGCGATTCGCCCCGTAGACCCTGTAGATATTGGGGAAGCACGAAGCCGCGGCCAAAGATGGTGATTGGTCCGACGAGCGCGAGCGCCGCGCCCAGGAGATAATTGCGGCGCTGATACAGGCGAAGGTGGAGGAGGGGCGCGGCGCCGCGCCACGCGGTCACGATGAACACGACGATGAGCAGCAGAGAAACAACAATGGGCCCCGAAACATCGACGGTATCGGCCCATCCGTCGTAGGCAAGGTTGGAGATGCCGTAGAGCAACAGCCCGAGGCCGGCCGCGGCGAGGAGGAATCCGGGAACGTCAAAGCGTAGGTTTTGGCGAGTGGGAGCCTCGCGCAGAAAGTGCAGGGCCATTAGTATGCCGGCCAGGCCGATAGGTAGATTTACAAAGAAGACCCAACGCCAGTCGAAATATTGGGTGAGATAGCCGCCGACGGTTGGCCCGAGCGTCGGCGCCGCCAGCACGGGGATGCCGAATAGCCCGTTGGCCTTGCCGCGCTCCTCGTAGGAAAAGACACTGAACAGGATGGCGAAGGAAATCGGGTATAGCGCGGCGCCGCCTGCTCCCTGGAGCACCCGTGCCGCGATTAATAGGTCGATGTTCGGCGCGATACCGCACAGGGC
>JAICHN010000021.1 GCA_025924845.1 Chloroflexota bacterium
AACGCCTTTGCCGCCGCCCACATGGGTACGGATACCAGCTCGATGATCGGCGTGTCGCTGCTGGTCCTGCTGCTCGGCACGGGAGCGGGCCTGATTAACGGATTGCTGGTCGCCTTTGGGCGCCTGCAACCGATCGTGGTCACCATTGCCACCCTGACCATCTACCAGGGCATAGCAATCGAGATCATGAACACACCCGGCGGGCTGATTCCACAGTCGATGACCGATCTGTTCTCGGGGACCATTCCCGCCCTTGGCTACCTGCCGAACAGCCTGGTGCTCCTGGCCATCGTGATCGTGTTCTGGCAGATTCTGCGCCGCACGCCGTTCGTGGCCACACTCTACGCGATCGGCAACGACGCTCGCGCCGCGCGCGCCAACGGCGCCGCCATCGTGCGCACCCGGCTGTGCGCCTTCGCGCTCAGCGGGTTCTTCTCCGGCGCCGCCGGCCTCTATTTCGCCACGGTCAACACGTCCGGTGATCCGATCGCGGGCGACAGTTACACCCTTACCTCGATCGCCGCCGTGGTGTTGGGCGGGATCAGCCTGTTCGGCGGGCGCGGCAGCGCACTGGGCGCTCTGGTCGGCGCCTTCATTCTGAACTTGATTCTCATCGTGCTCTTCTTCACGCCGATCGACCAGGAGTACACCGATCTCTTTCAGGGCCTCTTTCTGATTCTCGCCGTGGTGGCCGGCACCTCGGTGAGCCGTTTGCTGCAACACGGTCGCTGAACGGCCGAGGGAGATTGATTGTGGCCACGCCGGGCATGCCTGCTACCACCGACTCCTCGCCGCTCGTGTCGTGGAAGGAGCGGGTGCGGCGCCTCTCGCCGACCATGCGCGCGGTCGCTCTGGCCTACATCGCCGACATCGTGCTGTTCGTGATCGGCGGACTCCACACTTCCTCATTCGTCCAGTTCAGCAACATAACCAGCCTGCTTCTGCTCTCCTCGTTCGTGGGCATTGCCGCCGCCGGGCAGACCTTCGTGATCCTGATCGGCGGCATCGATCTTTCCATTCCCTGGGTGCTCAACTCCCTGGCGATCATGCTGACTACGCGCTCGTTGGGACAGGACGGCAACGTCTGGTGGTCCGTGCCGCTGGTCCTTTTCGCCGGGCTGGCGATTGGGACAGTGAACGCGCTGGGTATCGTGCTGTTTGAGGTGCCGGCGGTGGTGATGACCCTGGGTATGAACGGGATCATGCAAGGGGCCACCCTGGGCCTGACCAGCGGTTTCACCTGCCCCCAATGTAATTCGTACGTGCCGCCCGCCGTCCAGAATGCCTTTACCGGCGAACTGTTCCCCAGCGTGCCGAACGGGCTGCTGGTATGGGGAGTAATCATCATCGCGGTGGGCCTGGTGTTGAGCGTCACCACGCTTGGTCGGCGGATCTACGCGCTGGGCAACAACGTGATGGCCGCGTACCTGGCCGGGGTGAACACGCGGCGGGTGACGATCATCGTCTACGCGCTCAGCGGTATGTTCGCGGCGATCGCCGGCATCGCCCTGGCCGCCTTCGGCAGCCAGGCCACCCTGGCCATGGGCGACCCCTATTTGTTCGCCAGCATCTCGGCCGTGGTGATCGGCGGCGCCAGCATCCTGGGCGGGCGCGGCATGTATTGGGGCACCGTGGCGGGGGCAATTTTCATCACCGTATTGCCGGCCATCCTCGTGCAATACCAGCCGCCGAATCCGGACGCGGTGCGCAAAATCGCCGACGGGGTGGTGATCCTGGTGGCCCTCCTGCTGTATGGCCGTGAGGCGCGCGAGACGTAGGGGGCGACGGGGGCAAGGGGCCCGCGAATGCGTTCGCATGGGTGGGAAGAACGGCTGCGGCCGGGTGGGGCGCGACAATCAAATAGGACGAAAAAACCGCGCGCCAACGTCTTACGGCAGCAGATGGCATCCAGACGGCCGGCATCCGTATGAGCTGATGGACCCGGGGAAGACAATGGCAAGGATAGCGAGCACTACGGGCACCAGGTGCTCTACCTTCCATGTCTGGACATGGTAAGGGTAACACGCCTGGTCGCCCCGCCCTCCACCTGGGCGTCGGCCAGACGACAAACGGTCAACTGGGCTACGTTCCTGGATTCGGTGAACGTGAAGGAGGGACGTGCCGCGCGGCACGCCCCTCCCGTCGGCTGCACTCTTGCTGCTAGCTGAGGTTGAAGTCGGCCGGGAAGACCTGACCGCAATCCAGGGTCACGAACAGAGTATTGCAGCCCGACCCCGGCGTGGCCCAGTTATAGATGAACCGGATGGCCGCGCTGTGGTAGTGCGTGCCGGCCCACCCCTATGCCGGCAGCGCCCTGTATGCCGCCCCGGCAACCACACCGCCCGCACCGTAGAGGGCCACGGTCATTGCCCTGGTCGCCAGGCCGCGATCGGTGGGCTGTGTACTTAGACCCAGCGGCCCCGGCAGGTAGACCGCACCCAGGCCGGCCGCGAGACCGAGCGCCGCTCCCGCGGCGAGTTTCCGATCACCGGGTGCAGTGCCGAGCAGAGCGAAGTAGCCGCTGTTGGAGACTAGATCTCCTGCTAAGGTCATTCCGTAGAGAGTGCCGTGGTCGGGGACATCTGTGCCTACCGCTTTCAGCAGGTGCGCGAGCGCCTGCATGCCGAGTAGATCGACACGGGGCGCCTCCCGGGTGACCCGCCGCACGATCTCGTGCAGAACATTGGTGGTCACGGCGCCGATGGCGCCGGCCGCGACCGCTTTGCTCAAGGGTTTCATGCTTCATCTCCTTACTATATGAACAAGCTGCTCGGTGGTCGTCATAATGCAGGCTGCTCAGTACCAACATATGGTCCAGGCAGGCGCGCCTGCCCGGCATGGATCAGGGGGTCAGCGCCGCGACCAGGGCATTGGCATCGGGCGAGCCCCAGCCGGTGACGGCGTCCCAGCCGGACCCAGCCTGGTAGGCGCCGTTGTCGCCTTGCGTGACGTCGTGAAAGATGGTCGAGCGGTGCGGGCCGTTGGCCAGGCCGTAGAGCAACGGGTTCGGCCAACTCAGCCCGCCCTTTCCACGCAGGCGGTGGTACTGGTCCGCCAGTGCCCAGATCGCGGCCCAGCAGGGGGCGCCCAGGCTGGTGCCGCCCACCGTCGCCCATTGCCCTTGCAGGTAGACCGGGACTCCAGAGCGCGGATCGGCGTCGAAGCTCACGTCGGGCACGCTGCGATAGCTGCCGAACGACGCGGAGCCGGTTTGCCAGTCCGGCCGGCTGAAGTCCTTGGAGATCCCGCCGCCGCTACCCGGCCAGGCGATCTCGCCCGCGTAGCTCCCGTCCGCATTGAGCCGCAGCCGCGTCCCGCCCACGCCGGTGACGTAAGGATCGGACGCGGGGTAGACGGTGCCCACCTTCCGGCTGGTCTGGCAGGCGCGGTCGCCGTAGTCGCCCGAGGCTGCGAAGAGGGCTACACCCTTCTGGGCCGCGGACCGCAGGGCGCCGTGCAGGTGGATCATCGACCAGAAGGTGGAACACAGGATACTGCCGGTGCCGCGCAGCGAGAGGCTGATCACTCCGGCGCCGCCGGCGACCGCCGCCGTGACCGCCTCGGCCAGGTGCGAGGAGTAACCCTGGAAGTCGCCGGAGCGCACCACCTCGTAGACCTGCAGGCCGGCGTCAGGGGCGATGGCATGCGCGTACTCCAGGTCCATGGTTGTCTCGGCGCCGGGGGCCAGCCCACCGTTCGTCCCCCCCGGCACGAAGACCTGCACGTGGGCGGGTGCCAGTTGAAAGGTGTGATCGAAGTAGTCGAGATCGCGCTGGTCGACGCCGTCCACTTCGATGAAGGCGATGGTCTCACCGTGGCCGCGCACCCCATGTGCGTGCAGGGGAACGACATCGTAGGCGCGGAGCAGCGCCGAAGGCGCCAGACCGGGCGGCTCCGCCTGAGCATGCACGGCAGCCGGTGCGGCGCGGCCAGGCAGCACGATGGCGGCGATCAAGGCCATGGCAACAAGCGGATGCCGCAGGGGTCGACTGGTAGGGTGCATGGGTCCTCCTGGCTCTCGGGTGACATGGGGAATCCTCTACTCTATGTCATATCAGTCCCGACTTTAGCGTGCCAGGGGTCACTCCTTGCCTGCCGTGGTGAACCGTGACAAGCGTCAGATCTGAGACGGGCCCTGCCGGTGCGGCCACGCCGCCAGGCGCTTCTTCACCCGGGCGCTGGTGGTCGTCGTGGGGCACGCGCCCGTGAAGGGGACGGCCGCCGGGCACGATACCTCCTCCCGCGCCTTCCGCGAGACGCGGGGCGGAGGGGTCGCGCATCGCTGCAATCGGTCCTTGAACAACCAGGACCACTGGGGCATCAAGCAGCGGTATTACCCCATGTGCTGAATTTATCGGCAGGTGCAGCATTCTCGGCATTCACCAAAGACGTCGCAACCCCAACCGGGTCATTGTGGCAAACCCTGCTGCCTGCTATGGTTGATCCACGGCGCCCTCACCGGCACCGCGGAAACGAGAGCGAGATGTACGATGCGTCGTGGACGGGGACCACAGGGCGACGGTTTGACCTGCTGCTGCGCAATACGCAGCGAGGTCTGATCCGCAAAGGCATAAAGGACGACGAGGCTATTGCCCCGCTAGGTGACCGAGAGTTATGCCGCCTAGCCTTCATCGGGCCGGTCGGGCGTCAAGATATACGGCGGCACTTTCCTAAGCGGTAGGATGGAGAGATCCTCCCTGCCGCGCGTACACACGGCCTGCCCGCCTCCCGCAACGCAGCGACCCCGCGGGGAATCGAGCCTCGGCTTGATGGGGGTGGTAGGGGCCCAAATTCCCGTTCGCGTCAGAATATACAGCGAGCGTGGTTACAACGATCTCATATGACATCTTCCAGGAACTTCAATAGAAGTTCGTCCTGCGCCGCACCCCGGGGGCCTAGACGCGGGCCCTCACAACTCGCGCCTAGGCGAGACCATCATAGCCCGGAGCGTTCGGCGTACCGATCACCCGAATAGGTGGGGACGATCGGTGATTCGATGCGGGACCGGAGCGGCAGCCGAAAACCCGGAGCGGGCACAAGGCACCTTCCGCCATACCACCGGCAGGGAACACCTTTACCAGTAGCGGGCCAAGGTCTTAACCGGACCTTGACCGGCAACCCGTAGAGTAAGAGTGATCGCCGGGTAAACCATGGAAGGAGGATGGGATTATGGTACAGCGGACCGGGCAGGTCTGGGCAAGGGCGCTCGATGTGGCCGACGAGGGCGACGAGGCCGTGCAAGAAGTCTCGGTTGAGGCGGACCGGCCGACCATTTTGGTGGTGGAGGATAACCCCGCCTTGTTGACGGTGCTGGGTATGCTGCTCGAATTTGAGCAGTACCACTTCGCCCTCATGGCGGATGGGCAGGAGGCGCTGGACTGGCTGGCATGCCGGCGGCCGGCTCTGGTGATCCTCGACTGGATCCTCCCGACAGCGGGGGGTTCCCTCGTGCTTGACGCTGTCCGCGCCCTCTATGGCCCCCAGGTGCCGGTCCTGGTGCTCTCGGCCGTGGCAGGCGCCGGGGAAGCACGGGAGGCCGGCGCGGATGGCTACCTCCGCAAACCCTACGCCGTTGAGCAGTTAGTCGACACGATCCACCACCTACTCCGCGGCCAAACTCACCCCAGCGCCGATCCATGACCGTCCCGCACGGACGGGGAGGGCGCGGCTACGTTACCGACGGGCGATGGTGATGATCTCCGGGCTTGCGTCGATAAGCGGTTGCCCAGTCCAGTCCCCGAACTGCTCCTCGATGGTTAGGCCGGCATCACCCAGCAAGGAGGACAGCGTCGCCGCGTCGAGGAACCGCAGCATGCCCCAACTCGTCCGTGGGCGGTCCCACCCGGGGCTGGTATATGTGCCGGCGCTACGCACGATGCCGGGCTCCACCGGCGCCCACACCTGGGACTCGCACTGCACCATGGCGCCGTCAGCGTCGGTCACTTCGGCCGTGTACTCGGTCGCCCACTGCTCCCACCCGCGGACCAGCGGATTGCGCGTCTCGAAGGCGAAGCGGCCGTCGTCGGTGAGGGCCGACCGGATCGCGGCGAACGCGGCGCCGATCTCGTCGTCCTCGAGCAGTTCCTGGAAGGCATGACCGGTCATGACGACCAGGTCGAACTCGCGGTCCCAGCCGACCGACGAGAGGTCGCCCAGAACCCACTCGATGTCCGCGCGTACACGCGCCTGGTGGAGCATGCCGGGGGCCGGGTCAAGCCCGCATAGCCGCCCGGTATGACCAGCCTCCCGCGCGCGGCGCAAGAGCGCACCCGTCCCGCACCCAACATCCAACACGGACCGTGCGGCCATGATCAGCGGCAGGTAGAAGGCGAAGTCGTCTCGCTGCTCCGGCGGATAGAATACGTCGTACAAGGCGGCGAGACGATCGTCGGTGAAGTCAAGATTGTAGTCGGGGGATCCGCGTTCCATCATCTTCCCAATACATCCGCACAGCCTAAGCGGCTCGGCCGTCGGGCTGGGCATACCCGCCCTCTGCCTGGTGGGCGCTCCGCAACGTGTTATGGCCGGTTGGAGTATACCGTATCCTGAGATGAACTACGGACCATCGTGGGACATAGTTACTGGGTACATAGAATGGCGTCCCCAACCGGCAGTAGCTATTCCTGCTCACGTCTCCAGGGCATGGGCGGACCGTAACCACAGCCATAGCCTGCGGAGGAGGTACGTTTTGAACGACCGCGACCTGATGGATATCTATGCGGACACGCTCTTCACCTATGACGCTCATGGGAGGATGCTGCGCTCCAACGAGCCGCGCGAGCAGGAGCGCCGTCCGGCGCCGCGTCTCTACCTTGGCCGTACGACGGATGGCCATGTGGTCCGCTTCGGCGCCGGCGTGTCGGATGCCCTGGCGGCGCGGCTGGAGGAGATTATCGACCGCCTGCCGCCCGTTGAGGACGTCCATACCCCGCCCGCACCGCTCACCGCGCCGCGGAAGGCCCTGGAAGAGGAGGCGCCCGTTATGACGGAGGAAGGCGGACCCGTCTACCGCTTTCCGGCGTCGATTGTGCCGCGGGGTGACGTCGTTCAGTTGACGGACGCGAACCTTGAGTTGGTACGCGATACCTACCCCTCGCTCCGCGAGGAGCTTTCCGACTGGTGGCCGTGCTTCGCGGCCGTACAGGCAGGCGCGGCGGTGTCGGTGTGCTTCAGTTCGCGGGTCGGGGCCCGTGCCGAGGCGGCGGGCGTCGATACTCTGCCCGCATTTCGTGGACGTGGCTATGCCTCGGCCGTAACGGCGGCCTGGGGCGCGGCCATCCGCGAAGCGGGGCGCATCCCGCTATATAGCACCTCCTGGGCCAACCTTGCCTCGCAAGGAGTCGCTCGGCGAGCCGGGCTGATCCTGTTTGGAGAGGATAGGAACTGGATGTAGCGATGAATGACCGGTTGACCGCTCGCCTTTTTGTTGCCCTCTGCCTGCCCGAGCCGATACGGGTCGATCTGGTCCACGCGGCGGCTCCACTGCATGATGCGCTGCCCAACGTACGTTGGGTTCGAGCCGAGGCGCTGCATCTCACCCTTGTTTTTCTGGGCGAACGGCCCATCGATCAGGTCGAGTTGATATCCCGCGCGATGGTTGCCGCGGCCGCGGAACGACAACCATTTGTCCTCGCCGTGGGAGGCAACGGCTGCTTCCCCTCGGCTGACCGCGCGCGCGTACTCTGGACCGGCCTTACCGGCGATATAGACGCCTTGATCACACTGCAGCATGCCGTACTAACTGCCTTGACCGGCGCGAAATTAGCCGAAGCGGACGCACGGTTTTCTCCGCACCTGACCCTTGGCCGCGTTCGCGACGGCACGCCCCCGCCCGCCCGTGCCGCCGTCGGTCGCCGCTGGATGAGCTTGCCCGCGCCAGCTCCATCTTCAATTCCCGTCGAGGAGATTCACCTGATTCGCAGCGAACTCCTGCCGGGTGGTCCTCGCCACACTACGCTGCGGACCGTTAACCTGCGAAAGGATCGCTAGTATAACTCAGCTTGGTTCGCGGACTATCGGCGCGAGCTTAGCGGCCACCAAGCTGAGCGCCACGATCACGGCCAGGGCGAGGCGCAGACTGGACGCCTGGGCCAGAAAGCCGATCATGGGCGGCCCAACCAGGTAGCCGACGTAGCCGCAGGTAGCCACGGCGGCAATCGCCGTGCCGGAAGGAACGCCGTGTACTCGTCCCGCCGCGCTGAGCGTGATCGGGAAGATGACGGAGAAGCCGGCGCCGACCAGACCGAATCCTACCAGGGCCAGCGGCGTCCATTGTACGCCGAGGGCGAGTGACAGACCGCCGGCGGCGATCAGCGCCCCGAACCGCACCATGATGACTGGACCGAAACGGGCGGTCAGGCTACCGCCGAGGAAGCGGCCCGCCGCCATCAGCAGCGAAAAGGCGGCATAACCGCCCGCCGCCGTCGCGGCGCCGGTGCCGACGCTGTGCAGCAGATAGACCGCGCTCCAGCCCGCCATCGCCCCCTCGCCGACTACGCTGCAAAAGGCCACCACGCCCAGGGCCAACAGCGCGCCGGCCGGCCAGGCCAGGGCGATCTTACTGCCGCCTGCGTCGGTGCGGGCGGGCAGCAGGAAACGCGAGACGCCGAGCAGCACGAGGGCACAGAGCACGGCCACGGTCCCGAAGTGTGGTAGGACGCCCACGCCGTGGCCCGCCGCGACCCCGCCAAGCCCGGCCCCGGCCAATCCTCCGATACTGAAGAAGGCGTGGAACGAGGTGAGAATCGGTCGGCCATAGCGCCGCTCCACGGCGACGCCTTGCGTGTTCATCGCTACGTCCATGGAGCCGGTGGTGGCGCCGAAGCAGGCCAGGGCAGCTGTGAGCAGCGGGAGAGAGGGCGCGAGCGCCAGAAGTGGCACGGAGCCGCAAAACAGCAATCCGGCCACGACCGTGACTATGGAGCTGCCGAACCGTGACGCCAAATACCCAGCGACATTCATCGACGTCAACGCACCCACGGCGCCGCCGAACAAAGCAATGCCCAGCTCGCTTGGGCTGAGGTGCAAGTGCTGTTGTACGGCTGGGATGCGCGAGGCCCAGGTTGCGCCGAGGATTCCATTGATCGCGAAAATAGTCGCCACGGCGCACCGTGCCCCGAACGGCGCCGGCGGACGCGGCGCGCACACGTCCCCGGCCATACGATAGCTCTCCCGGCCCTCACTGGGCTAGTGCAACAGATGTCGTTTAGAAGGCGATGCCTGCTCGCCGAATCGGCTGGCGCAGCATGGCCACTCGGGCGTGCCACTCGGTCGGCATGTCCTCGGTGAGCCAGGCGCTCAGGGTAAGCAGGCGAGTGGCGGGCGGTTCCTGTCCGTTCAGCGCCGCCACGGCGGCACCGAGCAAGCTGATTCGCAAGGCAGGCACGGGCAGGTGCTCGATCGCTTCGAGCAGCACTTCATGGAAACGGCTTCGCCATGCCTGGGCGGCCAGCACGGTAGCCATCGGCACCCAGGCGCGCGCCCGTTCCCCGGAGAAGTAAGCGGTCAGCGCCGCTCTGAGATTACGGTCGTCCTCTGTGGAGAGCTTGGCGCCCGGCTCCAGGGGCAATTCCGCGCCGGCGAGGAGGGCCCAGCGAGCGCCTGTTCCCTCATCCTTCTCTCGCCGGTTAGAAAGGGCCTTGGCGAGCAGCGTTTGATGCACTCCCGCGTGGCGGCAGGCTACTTCCAGGGCTATGAGCAGAGTTTCGTTCTCGATCCGTTCCGTTTCCTGCGACAAATCGCTGCGCCCAATGGCCGCCTGCTGCAAAATCTCCAGCGCGGCGGGCCAGCCGGCCAGTGCGTCTTCCAGGCGGCGTTGATTGGCCGCGGCCTGGGCAATGCGCGCCATGGTCTGTGTCATACTTACTTGCGGCGCATGGCGGAGGGCGTCGTTAGTGAGTTGGCGCAACAGCTGGAGGGCCAGTGGATCGATATCCGGGGCCTCCAGAGCCACGGAGATGCGTGTGCCCAGTTGCAGCACGGTGTTGGTATCGCCCGCGCTCAACGCATAACAGGCATCCAGAAAGAGCTTGAGGAGACTACCCTGGCTGGTGTGGGCCGCCACTTCCTCCACCAAGGTAACGGCCTGGGCCAGCGTGAAGGCGCTTCCCGTGCAGGCCGTACCGTCATCCGCTTCCAGACTTGCATCGAGCAGCCAACTCGCATCGTAGAGACTGGAGGCGATCAGCCTGGGAGAATAGGTGCCCGTGTCGGTAGTCACCGGACGATCCGAAAACAACTCAGCCACGCGAGCCAGCGTGTAATGCGCCTCGATAGTTTGCATGGCTCCCTCCCGGCGGCCCAGGTACTAATCGCCCAGGTTGGACGATACGCCGGACGCTCGCACGGCACAACCACCCACCCAGGGGGCCACGTTTGGGTCCCCGAAGCTTAGAGTAGCATGTAGCCCCACAACTCATCCTACATTCCGCTTTCCTTGGCGAACCTGGCATGGCCGCGCGCCGATGTCCGCAACATGTACGTGGGCATGTTTGTTCTCAGGGGTGCGTTACCTTCGCCGGCAAGGCACGGTTACCGAACGGAGCGCCAGGACATTCCCGGGTGCTATCGGTTGCGCAGGGCGCGTAGTTCCGCGGCGATCCGCGGAGCCAGGTTCGCCGCCGCGGCCAGGTAGACCAAGAGCGCCCGGTCCTCGTCCAGCACGTCCATCGAGACCGCGGCGGTGCGCGATGTCCCGTCGGCATTTTCCACCATCAGATGAAAGGCGCCGGACGTTCCGCACTCGAGCACATCGTCGCAGACTCGCCAATGCCGACCGGCCTGAACGGCCAGCTCTTCAAGTGTATCGAGATCCTCATCAGCAATCATGTCCCATTCCTCTCACGGTACCGGTTTACGGCGCCTCGCCTGCCAAAACACAACGCCTCTCTCTATGCTAACTCCCCCGTGCCCACGCGCCGTCGGGGAGCGGAAGGCAGCCCCTACTCAGCGTGTGCTGCCCGCCAGCGGATCAGCGCCTCCTGCCACGCCGGCGCGTATTCGCTGGGCAGTAGATTGGCGATAGCCAGACCCAGTTGGGCGTCATGCAACTCCGATCGCCCGGCCCAGATGATGGGAGCGCCGAAGCGCACCCGCGGCTGCTCGCCCTCCCACCACACCCCCGCCGGTAGTACCGGCACGCCGAAGGTGGCCAGCCATCGCCCCGATCCGGGGCGCACCGCGCCGAAGCTCAGTCGGCCTCGCCCCTCAGGCAGAACCAGGGAGGGTTGGCGGCGAGCACGTAGTCGCCACTCGCGCAATGAAGCAATCGAGGCATGCGAGTTGCCGAGTGGGATGCGCACTAGATGACGGCCCCAGCGTAGAAGGGCCCAGTTCACCGCCAACCGGAACAGGCGGCCAAGGGCCGGAAGTTCCCGGGAGTCGCGCCCGCGTCGCCCGGAGACGAGCAGATAGCGGTTCGCCAGATCGGGGCGTGCCTGATTGGCCGCCGCGAGGGTGGCCGCGATCACATCGAGGGTCCGGCGCGCACTATGGTGGTTGGCGGCAAGCACGAAAGCGCCCACGGGGGGCAGATGCCGCAATCCCTCAGTATGGACTGGCCGGGCGAGTCCCAGGCGGCGGCGCGTCAAAGGGGCAAGGCGACGTCGGCCCAATGTCTCCACGGTAAAGAAGATCCAGAAGAGCGCAAGGTGTCCCGATGCGGCCCAGCGACGCCGAACGACCCCAGTCCGCGGACGACCGAACCGCGCCGAGACGCGCGGGCTACGCGCCGGGGATATCATGGTAATCCTGATCGGTGAGCGTGTTGGGATCCGTCCGCCCATCTGGCTTGACCAACATAGTACCCTGCCCTCTTCGCGCCGGCCGCTGCCCACTGCTGTCGCACCAGTCCTCGGCGGAACTCTCGGCCGAACTGCTGAGCATTTCCTCATCGCACGCAGAATCATCGAAAGCGCTCATAATGACGACCAGCAGAGCACCGGCGCCGCCGCTCCGCCACGGCATGCGGCCCAACCAGCTGAAGCGCCGTCCCGCCCCCATCCTTCGCCCTGGCCTACTCGGTTCGCTCATGCGGCGATTCTCCCCATTCTTCAGCGCACGTCAAGTATTCATCGGATGATCCACCCCTCGGCGCACCCCTATGGTAGCGGTAGTCGGCGTGGGTAGGATGGGAGAAGAATGAACACGTGTGGGTAGTATGCTTACTCCTATCTGCCGCGCCGGCCGAACTTCCGCTCGGCCGGCGCCTTTGGTCTGGGCTCCGGATCAATTGGGCATGGCGATCCGCCGGGGAGGCGCGCCGGCCACCGAGTTCGGCCAAGGCTATACTCAGGAGAGAGAGTTCAATCACGTAACGGTAGAAAGGCTATAGGGCATGACCAACTATACGCTGGCGTTGTTCCTCCATATTATCGGTGCCCTTGGCCTGTTCACGGCGATCGGCCTGGAATGGATGACGATGTTTGGGATGAGGCGGGCACGCCTTATCGTACAGGTTCAAGAGTGGTCCGGTGTGTACGCCATCCTGGGCCGCGTGTTCTCGATCAGTGCCGCCTTGATCCTCCTGTCCGGACTTTATATGGTGCATGAGGCGTGGGGGAATGGGACGGCCTGGACCGGCATTGCCTTGATCGTGCTGATTCTACTCGGCGCGGCCGGCGGCGGCTTTATCGTGCCGAGACTGCGCGCCATTCATCGGGCCGCCGAGGCGGCGCCCGCCGGCCCCGTGCCGGATTCGCTCCGCGTGCTGATCCTCGACCGTATCCTGTGGACCACGGTGCAGGTGAGCGCCGCTCTGGCGTTTGGCGTCGTGTACCTGATGACCATCCGCCCCGAAATTGGCGGGTCGCTGGTCACGGTCGCGGTTGCCGCCGTCATCGGCCTGGCTGTGTCGCAGCCTACCTGGCGTGCTCGGCCGGCGATCGCGTAGGTCGCCTTAACCGCTGGGAGGCCACGGTTTTCCGGGTGATCCGTAAGCGGGCCGCTCAGCGGGCGGCGATATCAAGTGTGGCGCATGCCACCCGTTGCACGCTCGGCACGGCCTCTGCCGAAGCGCGCCCCGAACACTTCAGTGCGCCGCGGGGCTGATACCCTTGGACATGGCATCCAAGGGATCCGCAGGGCACGCTGCTCCGGTTCCGCCTGCCCTGATCTACCGAGCGGGCGGCCGACGCAGCGACTCGGTCACTGGGAAGAGATGAGGAGAAGATTATGGTCGTGGCGGAACAAAATCCCGAGGCGCGCGCCCTGGCGCGCCGGTTTGAGGAAGCTGTCCAAGCACTGGGTGCGCTTCTGGAGCGCTGCTCGGCGGAGCAATGGCGGACCATCTGTCCCGGGGAAGGATGGACCGTTGGCGTGACCGCGCACCACGTCGCGGGATCCTTTCGTTTCATCAGCGGCCTGATCGAGGCGCTGACGGCCGGGAATCCCTTGCCCGAGGTGACCGCGGCGGGCATCGACGAGGGCAATGCTCGTCACGCCGTAAAATTCGCCGATTGTGATTACGTCGAAACGATCGAGGGTCTCCGCGTCAAGGGAGCGGCAGCCGGCCAATTGATCGCTGGACTGAGTGATGAGCAACTGGAGAACGCCGCTCCGTTCGCACTCAGGTCCGGCCGTGTAACCAGCGTCCGTAGAATCATCGAGCGGATGCTGATTGGCCATGTCGAGAGCCATCGAGCGGACATTGAGGCGGCTCTCGGATTGGCATGAGGCCTTACGGCGTCGCGCCACCGATTGAAAGGGGATCGCCCATGTTCTGGGTCCGGCTGATTGGCGGTATCGTATTGGTCCTGGTGGGTGCGGTCTGGATCGGGCAGGGATTTAACCTGATCAAGGGGTCGGGCATGTCGGGACACGGGGGATACGCCTTGCTCGGCGCCGTCGTTGTCCTGTGCGGGGCCTGGCTGCTATGGGGCGTGGCGCAAACACGTCTGGCGGCATCACGGGGACGGTAGGTTTCAGGGGCGGCGTGTTCGATGATAGCCGGCTCGGGGTTACCAAAGGCTCAACTGAGCGCTGGGTTCCACCGTGAGGAGGGCTTCGCAGAGGGTGGGCTGACTGATAATGGTAGTTATCAGGAGAGAATCTGGATTCGCGTCGTACCTTTACGAGCCTTGGGCCGTGAGGTAGGCGGTGAGTTCTCGCGCCACCTTGACGAGTTCTTCTTCCGGCGGAGTATGTGCCTCCTGCCGCTCGATCACCTCTTTTGGCACGACATCATAGAGACCGTATACGGGCATCACATGCACATGGACATGGCGATTGCCCACGCCGGACGTGGCCATTACAACTTGAAGCGGCGCGAACACCGCCTTGATCGCGCGCGCCATGCGCTTCACCAGCAGCATCATCGATACGTAGAGAGCGTCCTCGACGTCATAGAAGCTTTCGACATGCATCTTCGGCGCCACGAGGAGATGCCCCGGATTGACAGGGTGGACATCCAGCATGATGACAAAGCTGGGGTCCTCGTATACGAGGTACATGGGCAACTCACCCTGAATGAGGCGACAGATGAGACAGGTAGTATCCTTACGGTCCTGCTCGCGTTTGTGCTGTTGCATCACAGTCCTCCCGCGATTTGGGCGGGAATCGGCTGAGGAGTTGTAGAGCATCCCATGCCGCTTTTCCTATCCCCCAGACAGATTCGAGAGATACGTGAGCATGCCGCGTACCGCGAGCAGATGCGAGTTCCGGTAGAAGTCGGTCACGGCGGTAGGCGCCATGCCCGCGATGCCGGCCATTTCAGCGATGGGCATGGCAATCAACTCCGGTAGGTCGGGATGATCCGCCTGCTCGGCAGTGACGCGGCCCCCCGCCAACGCGGCGCGGACCCGCCTCTCCAGAACCTCGAAGTAGGCAATGTTGCGATGGATCAGGTCCGGGCTGGTCGTGCCCCCATGGCACGGCAGCACCATGGCCGGTGCCAGGTCGAGCAAATCATGGAGGGTCTGGCGGAGCTCGGGGAGAGTCTGGTAGTCCTTCACGTAGGGGATCGGGTGCTCAGCGGCGTCCGCCGCCAACAACAGGCGCCAGGCCGGAATCCAGATCACCACCTGGTCGGGGCTGTGGCCCGGCGCGGGAATCAGCTGGAGGGTCAGATCCCCGCAGTCGATGCGCAACGCTCCCTCGAAGCTGATGGTCGGGGGAACGAGGCGCACGGACGTGAAACGTACTTCCTCGGCCTGCTTTTTGGCGAGGGACGCGGCATCGTGGGGCCCGATCAGTCGCTCATAGGCTATCCGGTGGCCGATGATCGGGGCCGGATAGGCACCGCCGGGTTCGGCAAAGACAGCGTTGCCCCAGCAATGATCGTAGTCGGCGTGGGAGTTGATCACGAGCAACCGACGCCCGGTCAGGTCGGCGCGGACGTAAGCCAGGATTGCTTCGGCCTGGGCGGGGGTGGACATGGTGTCGACCAGGACGACATAGCGCTGGGTGATCAGGGCAAAGGTGTCTACCTCGTCGGCGGCCCGAAACATGCGAAGGCGAGGATCCCAGCCGCCATTGGGCACCTCGACCACCGTGTCGGGATCGCTGTTTGGCGTCAGATGCATGACATGTTCCTCTAGGGACGACTCTCTATTCTGCCGTAATACACTCGCGTGTCATAGTCGAAGCTAATCACCCCGCCCGATTGGTGCGCCTCGAAGAGCGCCTGGGCATCCTGGAGCATGGCATCGCGCCGCGGATCGCCCGCCTCGGGCGTATAGGACGAAGAGAGGAGCCGCCCACGCAGGCCGGCGAAGTCGAATTGTTGGCTGTTCGCAAAGGTCGCGACCACATACCCATCCCGGCCGAACAACGCATCTAATGCCGCCGTATCGGCGCCGTCCACATGTCGAACCGCCGCGTAGTCCGTCCCGTATTGCCGCAGCAGCGCTTCGTAGGCGACAAGGAAGGGCGTCCCGGTGATTCGGCGCTCGTTCCATACCAGGGCGACCCAGTATGGAGGCCGGAGGATGCGTCTGAACTCTTGTCGGGCGCGATCAGGTGCGAACCAGTGGAACGCCTGGCCGGCCACGACCAAGTCGACGCTCTGGTTCGCCAGAGTGGTCGCCTCAGCCGTCCCCTCGACGCTGACGAACCGCGGATGATCACGCAGCAAACGCTCCCCGGCCTCGCGCATCGCTCGATTCGGCTCGACCCCGAACACACGATTGCCGTTGTCGAGAAAGAGGCGAGTCAGATTACCTGGACCGGAGCCGATATCGGCGACGACCCACTCGGCAGTCAGCCCGCACTCGCGCCGGAGCAGGGCGACAACCGCCTCGGGATACGACGGCCGATACTTGATGTAGTCTTCGACTCGGCTGGTGAATCGTTGGGTCGGATCTTGCATACTTGCTCCCTTTCCGACGGCATAGCCGGCCCGGCAGTGGCCATTCAAGCTGCCCTCCTACTAATTATGCGCGATCGGAGTCGGGCCTTCGGTTCGAGCACTGGACGCGGCTTGGCTGGTGTAGACACGCTCGCGGCCGACGCCCGTGCCGCGGTCGGGGCGCGGTCAATCCATGGGATACAGGCTGCAGCCGCCGTCCACCAGCAGCACGGCCCCGGTCATATAGGCCGCGAGTTCGGAGCAGAGGAAAAGGAAGGCGTGGGCGACCGTTTCGGGAGGCTGCATGAATCCGAGCGGGATGGCTTTTTCCGCCCGCGCCCTGTAGCTGGGATCGGTATCCCACTGCCGTTTGGCCAGACCAACGGCCACGATTCCCGGCGCCACGGCATTGGCCCGGATAGAGTGCGGCGCCAATTCGCGGGCGAAGCCGCGCATTATGGCCTTCACTGCTGCCTTGCTTGCGTTGTAGGGGGTAATTTCCGGCCACGGCACGTCCTGTACCCAGGATGTTGTGAAGATCAAATGGCCGGAAGCGCCGAGGCTCAGCCAGTGCCGAGCCGCGGTCTGAGCCAGGAGGAATGACGACCGGACATTCAGGGTCAGGAGGCTGTCAAACTTGTCCAGTGGGTAGTCCTGCACGGGAAAGGCATCAGTCATACCGGCGTGACAGCACACCACGTCCGGCTGGCCCAGTGTCTTCCGTACTCGCTCGAATAACGAATTGACCCCCTCGGCGGTGGCTGCGTCCTCGCGAAAGTAGGCCACGCGAGGGCTGTTCACGCCCGCTTCCTGGAGCACCGCGTCGGCTTCGGTTTCGCTCACGATGTCATTCACCGCGACGGCGGCCCCTGCCTCGGCCAGTACACGGACGACTACTCGGCCAATGGCCCCGCAGCCGCCGCTAATCAGAATAGTCTTCCCGCTGAGGTCGATAGTGTACATGGGTATTCAATCCGTCTCGAACGAGAACTTCCGCGGGCACAGGCTGTATTGGCTTCCGGGCGGCACGGTGTCGCGCGTGATCGGTTCCTTGCGTGGAACGAAGTGGGCAAAGTTCGCTGAAGAGCCGAGCCAGGCGGTTCGTCCATCGGCACTGATGAGCTTGGACGGAACTTTCACGAAGTATGCCTCGGCGCCGAAATTATACAAGTAGTGTTAGGAGGCTCCAGGGTCCGGCGATTGAGAGCGATTCCCGGATCATGGTATCGTAGGCGCCAAGTGGGGGGAAGCAATAGCGGGCATTCATAGGGACTCGTCCCCGCTATTCCGACGAATTGCCGGTGAGGTTGCCGGCGCGGCCTCGCGACATGGGCGAAGTACGATCGGCTCACCCTGTCGTGTCCGCAAGGAGAGCGGTACGCTGCCGGGAGGGCTCTCAACGGTCGTTTCGCTTGGGCTTTCCGGGGCAAGCGCCGTCTGCCCATACCGCACCGAGCAGTGACCATCGCGATCGGCAATGATGACGGCATGGGAGAGCCACCCGTCCTCCCAGGTCAGATCCACGGTAAAGCCGCCTCGCGCCCGCAGTCCACGTACGAATCCGTTGGGCCATGCGCACGGCAGCGCGGGGAGGAGGTCGATGACGCCGGTGTGACTCTGGAGCAGCATCTCGAAGATAGCCGAGGCTCCTCCGAAGTTCCCGTCGATCTGGAACGGCGGATGGGTGTTAAAGAGATTCGGCTGGGTGCTTGTAGTCAGCAGCAACAGCAGATTCTCGTAGGCCCGATCGCCTTCCCCAAGGCGTGCCCATAAACTGATCATCCAGGCTCGACTCCAGCCGGTGCAACGGCCGCCGTGCGCCTGCCTGCGCTCCAGAGAGCGCCTGGCCGCTTGTGCCAACCCAGGCGTATCGCGCGGCGTGATGTGCATTCCTGGATAGAGCGCGAAGAGATGGGAGAGGTGCCGATGTCCCGGCTCGTACTCCTCGAAATCGAGCGACCATTCCTGCAACTGACCACGACTACCGATCCGGAGGGGGAGCAGGCGATCGCGCGCGTCACTGAGTTGCGAATGGAATGGTTCATCAATGCCTAGGATGCGGCCGGCCTCGATACAGTTGGTGAAGAGATCCCGGATCAGTTCCATATCCATCGAGGCGCCCGCCGAAACGGCCGCTTTCCGGCCGGCCGCGTCAAGAAAGCTGTTTTCCGGTGAGGTGGAGGGACAGGTCGCGAGGTAGCCGTCGTCGGTCTCAACGAGCCAGTCCAGACAGAACTCGGCGGCGCCTTTCATCAAGGGATAGGCGACAGTACGCAGATACTCGACACTTCCACCAAAGGCGTAGTGCTCCCAGACCTGCCGGCACAGCCAGGGGCCACCCATCGGCCACATCGACCAGTCCGCCGTGGACGTGGGGTGACCGGCTCCCGCAGTCCAGGTGCCGCGCCAGAGGTCACTCCCGTTGTGCATGGCCCAACCGCGGCATCCGTAGGTATGTTGCGCGGTCTTGCGCCCGTCCACGCTCAGGTCGCGGATCAGCTCGCATAGCGGCTCGAAGCACTCGGCCAGATTGGCCGCTTCGGCGAGCCAGTAGTTCATCTCCAAATTGATATTCACCGTATAATCGCTGCCCCAGATCGGCCGCGGCTCCGCGTTCCAGATCCCCTGTAGGTTTGCCGGTTGAGTGCCGGGGCGGGAACTTGCGATCAGTAGATAGCGTCCGTATTGGGCGTACAACGCGGCAAGCCGGGGATCGCGCTCGGCATTCGCCGAGCGCAAGCGGCGATCGGTTGGCTCATCCGGCGCCTGGGACTCTCCCAGCGAGAGCGAGACCCGCTCAAACAGCGGCTGGTACTCGGCCAGGTGCGCCAAACGGAGTTCCGCGAACGAGTGAGCGGCGGCCGTAACCAGGGTCTGCTCGATCGCCTCGGTGATCCGCGCGGCGGAAAGATCAGGGGGCAAGCCGAAACCCCTGTACCCGGTGCCGCCCGCGATCAACAGAGTCACGGCCGTTGCTCCATAAACGTGCAGGCCGGCAGAGTCCGTGCCGACCGCCCCGCCTTCCGCCAGCGCCAGGACGCGCGCCTCGAAGCGCATCCCCAGCCCCTCTGCCTCTTGATATTGGATTGGAGTGTCTGTCTCCAGATGATGCGAGACTACGTGACTGGGCGCTTTGCCGCGCAGGGCCAGCGCGCTGGTGCCGACGGGTACCGTCGAACCGCGCAGCGTAGAGTTGAGGCGTGCCGTAAAGCTGATCCGGGCCGGCAACGTACAAGTAAGGCGAACCACAATCACCTGGTGCACGGCGGAGGAGAATAGCTCGCGGGTAAACCACGCCGCGCCGGCTCGGTAGCGCACGGTAGCGATAGCCGTGGTCAAGTCGAGCGCGCGCTGGTACTCGACCGCTGCCTCCGTATGCCGAAACAGGATGGAAAGATCGCCTAGAGGCAGATAGGATTCGTTAAACGGTCCCTGGAACTGTCTCGTCAGTGCGTCCGCTTCCACATAGCGCTGTTCGCGCAACACCAGGCGACGTATTTCCTGCAGAACTCCTGGTTCTGGAACAGGGTGCCCGTCCTGTGGGAAGCCGGACCACAGAGTGTCCTCATTGAGTTGCAGGTGCTCCTCAAGCACTCCGCCAAACACCATCGAACCGAGCCGCCCGTTACCCAGGGGCAGGGCGTCGTTCCAATCGCGTGCGGGCTGATCGTACCAGAGCCGGAGATCGCCGACCATGCTCTGAGTGCGGTGATTGGGGGCAAAGCGCGCCGTAGTGCCCACGAAGAATCCTCTTTACTGCTGTGTAAACGCGGTGAACATGGCAATGGCTTGGGTGATATCCGCCTTTCCTTCCGCTCCATCCCTGTGCGAATGCTTCCCGGTGGTGACGCATTCGTGAAAATGAAGCAGTTCCCGCTAGGCTACGCGAAGTCTCCTAAGAGGTCGTCAATAGACACTGATTCTCCCGTGGTCATGGACCGGTTCGCCGCCGCGCCGATCAGTACTGACATGGCGCCCGCCCATGAACCAGCCATATGGCCTAGTGGATCGGGTAGGGGTTGGCCACCAAACAGCCGCACCAGGATCTGATCGTCACCGCCCCCATGATCGCCCGCGGCTCGCGGAATCTCGTGCGTGGTCAGTTTGCCCGCCGCGTCGCACACCGTGATCGTGTCGCTCGATTCCCGCACCAGGGGCCCGGTTTCGTCGTTCCGCAGTTCCATGCGGCCTTGTGTGCCGGTCAGGGTAGCTCTCCACCCCTCGTAGGGGCTGTAGGCGACGAGGGAGTAACTGAGTTGGGCCCCCTGTTTGTAGCGCGCCGTCACGTTCATCGTATCCTCGATGTCGATCTCCTCCGCGAACACGCACTGGTCGCGGTAGTAGCCGTCGAATTGCTCGGCGTCGAAATAGAAACTCTTCAAGAACGGGTCGGTCGGCAGATCGACGTAGAACTCGCAGCTACGGGTGAAGGCGCATGTGGAGCAGCGGACTCCTCGTTCGGGGCGGGTGGGGCCATAGAACTGCAACCGTCCCAGGGCCTCCACACGCTCCGGGTCGTCTTCGAGCCACCAGTTGATCATGTCGAAGTGATGGGTTGCCTTGGTTACCAGCAGGCCGCCGGAATTTTCTTTCCGTCGGTGCCAGCGCCGAAAGTAATCCGCGCCGTGTCTCCGATCGAGATACCACTCGAAATCGACGTTGAGCACACGGCCGATGGCGCCTTCACGCAACAATTCCTTTACACGCGTTACATACGGCATGAACCTGTAGTTGAAGGTGACAATGATCGGTTTGCCCGCCCGTTGCTCGGCTGCGAGAACGGCGCGGCATTGTGCGTCGTCGATAACCATGGGCTTCTCGGTAATGACCGTGCAGCCCGCGTCGAGGGCCCGGACAATATACTCCTGGTGGTAGCGGTCCATGGTGACGACGATCACGCAGTCCGGCCTGGCTTGCCGGATCATCGCGTCAAAGGCGTCGAATATGGGGATGTCCCCGTACTCGCGGCTCAGATAGGCCGCGCGTCCGGGATTGCGGTCAAAGACTCCTACGAGCTGAGCGGTGCCGGCGAACCGCTGCACGATAGGCGCGGCATACATGTCCACGGCGCGCTTGCTTGCACCAGTCAGGGCGTACGTCTTCATCGGATCTCCTTCGAAGTCATGAGACGAGAGCATGGCATGGACGTGGATTACATCGATCTTGCCACAGAGGGCGCGTCACCGGGCGGGCTAGGTGCCGCGCTGGTCAATCGGAGAGGTCAGCGCCGGGCGTAGTCGCGCGGCCCTCTCCTGAAGATAGGTCTTGTTCGAGAAGCGCCCCAACCTGATCTATCCTTTCAGGCCGGTCATGGATATGCCCTGTATGAAGGTCCGCTGAGCGACCGCGAAAAGGATTACTACCGGGAGCAGGAACAGAACCGAGGCAGCCATAAGGCTGCTCCAATGGAACGCGTGCAGCCCCCTGAACTCCTGCAGTCCCAGTGAAAGCGTATAGAGGTTGGTATTGGTCAGATAGATCGAGGGCCCGAAGAAATCGGTCCAGTTATTCAGAAAGGTGAGCAGGGACACCACGGCCAGGGCCGGTCGGGAGAGGGGCAGAATAATGCGCAGGAAAATGATCAAGTGGTTGGCGCCGTCGATGCGCGCGCTTTCGTCCAACTCGCGGGGAATACCCATGAAGAACTGGCGAAGCAGGAAGATAAAGAAGGCGCTGCCAAAAAAGGATGGTACGATCAGCGGCGCGAAGGTGCCCAGCATACCCAGATCCTTGAAGATGACATAGAGCGGAATCAGGGTAACCGGGTAGGGCAGGAGCATGG
This sequence comes from Chloroflexota bacterium, assembly GCA_025924845.1. The sequence continues at coordinate 22,065 of JAICHN010000021.1, forward strand.
TGCTCAGGGCCAGCAGAAGCATGGCGCCGCGCCCGTGCCACTGCACGCGCGACAGGCCGTACGCCGTTAGTGTGCAGGAGAAGAGTGTCCCCACCACATTCAGAATACAGATCACAAAGGTGTTGTAGGTGTAGAGGAGGTAGGGAATATAGTTGAAAGCGTCGACAAAGTTTGAGAAAGCCCAATGGTGCGGGATAAGCCGTGGGGGGAATTCGAAGATCTCCGCGTCGGTTCGCACTGACATCAGCACCATCCAGAAAACCGGAAAAGCGAACAGCAACCCCACGCCGCCAACCAGAAGGTGCTTCCCGAACGCAGTCGCACGGCGGCGCCACACCCGCGCCCGCTGCCCTGACGAAGCGTCCCGATCCCTACTGTCGACCTGGAGGACGGGTATCGGTTGAGCGGAAGGGGGGGCGCCCGTCATCGCGACTCTCCTTCGTAGTACACCCAGCGTCTCGACAGATAGAGCATCACCAGGGTACAGAATAGGATGATCATGAACAGAATCCACGCCATGGCGGACGCATAACCGAAGCGAAGGTAGCTGAAGGCGGCTTTCCAGAGATACATCAAGTAGAATAGCATCGAGCCCTGTGGCGCGCCGACACTATAGCTGCCTGAGTTGCTGATCACGAACGCAACGGCGAAGATCTGGAACGTGGCGATCATGATCGTAATCAGATTAAAGAGGGTTGCAGGTGAGATCAGGGGCAAGGTGATATGCCACATCTGTCGAATTTTGCCGGCGCCATCCAAATCAGCCGCTTCGTAGAGCTGTTCGGGTACGTCCTGCAATGCCGCCAGGTAAATGATCGTAGTGGTGCCGATAGTCCACATGAAAAGCAGAATGAGGCCCGGCTTGGCCCACGAAGGATCCGTAAACCAGCCCGGTTCGGGCAGCCCAAGACTACCCAGGGTCAGGTTCACAATGCCGCCGTCGCCGCTGAACATGAATTGCCAGAGATAGGCGATGGGGATGAGCGGCAGAAATGCGGGAAGCAGATAGAAGGTTCGGTAGATCGCCATGCCGCGAATTTTCATGTTGAGCAACAGCGCGGTGCCGAGCGCCGTCAGCAACTGCGCCGGCACGCCGAAGATGACCATATACACGGTGTTGGTCAGTGCCTGCGTAAATTCGCTGTCCTCGGTAAAGAGGAACCGGTAGTTGGTCAGGCCGATCCAGCGGGGCGAGTTCAGCCCATCGTAGTGGGTGAAACTGTAATAGAAAGACGCCAGCATTGGGTAGAGGGTAAAGCCAAGAAAGCCAAGCAGGAACGGCATACAGAACGCCAATCCCACAAATATATTGTGGCGCTCGGGCTGGGTTAGTCTCACAATCCGTGTGCTGCGCATGACGCCCCACTCGTTCGCTAGGAGGATTGAAACGCGGGCCGGGAGCGGTGATCGCTCCCGGCCCGCGGTTCAGTTATAGGCCAGCCAGCTGTGCGTCGAGCG
>JAICHN010000022.1 GCA_025924845.1 Chloroflexota bacterium
GCCAATCACCACGCCCAGTTCCGCCTCATAATGCATGTACTGAACGCCGTCCGGCGCCACGACCGGCGCTCGGTGGCCGACCAGGGTATTGTGCGCTTTGATGAACAGCACCGGGATTTCCGGCAAGGCCAGGCCAAGCTCTTCCGCGTGGTCGCGATAATTGAGGGCCAGTCCGATGATCGTACTGGGCTGCAACGGCGGCAGCCAGGTCACCGACTCCTCGGCGTAGGTCGTGCCGTCCGCGTCCACGAGTCGCCCATCCCTCCAGAAGCCCTGATGAGATGTGCCCGCGACCTGGAAACGCGCCCGTTTCATGACGTTTTGCCCGGGAGTAGGCCGTACTTGGCCATCACCGTGCGCAGCCGACCCTCGGTCGCGGCGCCAATCGGAGCCATCGGTAGGCGGAGTTCGGGCGAGATCAGACCGATCATACCCAGCGCTGCCTTGAGCGGACCGGGATTGGTTTCGAGGAACAGCACTTCATTGATTTCCAGCAGCCAATAATGGAGATCGCGCGCTTCACTCCAGCGTTCTTCCGCGCAGAGGTTGTAGAGGTCTGCCACCTCTTTGGGCATGAGGTTGCCGGTGGCGCTGACGTGACCGGAGCCGCCCAGAGCGAGCATGGGGAAGCAGAGAGTTTCAATGCCGCTATAGACCGCGAAGTCACGGCCGCAGGCATGGAACACGCGGCTGATCTGGGCGAAGTCCGTATTGGCCTCCTTCACGCCGAAAATATTGGGACAGTCGCGCCGTAACCGGGCCATGGTGTTGGGCTCCAGATTCACGGCCGTGCGCCCTGGGATGTTGTAGAGCATGATGGGGTAGCCGGGTACAGCTTCCGCGACCTGGCGGAAGTGTTCGTAGAGGCCCGCCTGAGTGGGCCGGCAGTAGTAGGGTACAATCACCAGGGCAGCGGCGGCGCCGACCTCGCGAGCAAAGCGGGTGAGCTGGACGGTCTCCTGGAAGTTTACCGATCCCGTGCCGGCCAGGACGGGCACGCGGTTGCGGGCCGCGCGGACTGCCGCGGTGATCACCAACTCCCGTTCTTCCATGGTCAGCGAAGTCGGTTCGCCCGTGGTGCCGGTGACCCCTATCCCATGGCTGCCGCCGCTGATCTGGAACTCAACCAAACGCTCCAGGCCCTCAATGTCCACGGACTCATGCTTGAAGGGGGTTACCAGCGGGGTGATGGACCCTTGCAAGATCGCCATGCGGTCCTCCTTCAGGTGGCATCTGCTTCAGACAAATGTACATTCACGCCCGTACCCCTGCCGGCTCGTACACCGGCAGGCGCCATGCTGCGTGGTCCCGGCTCACCCCGCGCACCAAATCAAAGTACCTCGACCGTAGGGCCTCCGTTACCGGGCCGACCACTCCGGCGCTTACTGGACGGCGATCCACCTCAATTACGGGCAGGATTTGCGCTCCGGTGCCACACAGGAACAGTTCATCGGCGGTATAGAGTTCGGTCCGCTGCATGGTCCGCTCCACCACGGGAATGTTGAGCTCGGTTCGAGCCAGCTCGATCAATGTGGCACGAGTGATTCCCTCCAGTACGTCGTCGCTGATGGGAGGGGTGATCAAGGCGCCCCGGCGCACCATGAAGATATTCTCGGCGCTTCCCTCAGCCACTGCTCCCCGCTCCGTTAGCGTGATCGCCTCGTCATAGCCATTGACCTGCGCTTCGTGCTTGGCCAGGGCCGCGTTGGCGTAGCCCCCGGTCACCTTGGCCCGAGGCGGTATGGCGTTTTCGCCGGTGCGCCGCCAGGAACTGACACAGCAGCGCACGCCATGTTCGCCATTGATGTAGTTGTCCATGGGGACGGCGAACAGCAGGAAGTCGGCGGCTACCTCGGTCATTCCTACTCCTACGCCCAGCCCGCTCTTATAGGCGATTGGCCGCAAGTAGACATCCTGGCGGAACGCGGAACGCCGCACTACTTCCAGGGACATCCGGCACAACTCCTCCACCCCGTAGGGCAAGGCGATCGCCATGATCCGCGCGGATTCGTGCAGGCGTTCATAGTGGTCGCGGGCGCGGAACAGATAGATCTGCTCCTCGGCGGCGTTCCAGTAGCCCCGAATCCCCTCGAACACGCCCGTACCGTAATTGAAGGCGTGGGTCATCACATTAAGGTTGGCTTCGGCGACGGGCAAATAGCGGTCGCGAAAAAACGCAATTGAGGTGGGCTCCATGTGCGTGGTCTCCATTAGACGACTTTGTCTTCGGTTAGGGTTGTGACCAGGCGCAGTTCGCGCCGGGTGTCCTCGATATGAGCAGCCATTGCTCGCTCCGCCGAAACAGGGTCCGCGGCGGCGATCGCCTGTACAATGGTGCGGTGGCCCTCCAGGGCATTGGTTTGCATCACCTCAAAATCCAGGAGCGCCAGGGGCGCGAACATCGCCGCCCGCCCGTCCTCGATTGCCGCTTGCAGCATGGCATTGCGCGCCGCCGCGGCGATCGCCAGGTGAAACTGGGAATCAGCCCGTCGGAACAGGTCGATGGCGGTGTTGCGCTGGATTCCTTCGAGCGCTTCGCCCATCAAATGGAGATCGCGGTCGGTGCGGCGTCGGGCCGCCAGGCGGGCTGCGGCGCATTCGTTGGCCAGGCGAAAGTCCAGCAGATCGTCAAACGCCCGAATCTGGGCGAGGAGGCCGCTTTCGCTCAGTTTGGGCCTTGCCGCCGCGCGCACGAAAGCGCCGCCGGCGGCGCCGCGTCTCGTCTCGACCAATCCTTCGCCTTCCAGCAGGCGCAGGGCCTCGCGCAACGTGGTGCGTGAGACGCCGAGGATGGGCGCCAGTTCACGCTCGGGCGGCAGGCGGTCGCCAGGTACATAGATCCCGAGATGCATGGCCCGGCGAATACGATCCACCACGCCCAGATAGGTCGTCGCGCCGGTTCGCTCGATCATCGGTTTAACCTTGCCCCCTAATGGTCTATAGTATAGACCATTAGACCATTTCAGGCAACGAGTGACGATCGCCGACCTGAAGAACTGAAGAAGCACCACTTGACAGAGTAACTGAAGGTGTTTATTATAATGAACTACTCGACGGGAGACCGCTTAATCAGTGAAGGTCGGTCATTCGCTGGGCCGGGAAAGGAGGGCATGCCGACACTTTCACCCTATCCCGTGGTCCTGATCGAGGATACACCCCAATTTCTCACCTTCCTGTACCCCCCCCTTCGTGGGTGCGCGTTGCTGATCAGGAGGTAGTACATGAAACTTGGCACTCTTGCCCGGCTGCCGGCCGCCATCGTCCTTATCTTGACCGCCCTGATCGGCCCTCTGACGCCGGCGCGAGCGGCCCGCGTTGCCGATCCGACGGTGACCATTACCGTCTGGACGAGCTATACCCAAGGACTGTTGAAGATCTTCGATACAATGGTCGCCGATTTCGAGTAGCAGTATCCCTCCATCAAGGTCGTTAGTATTACCGCGAATGACTACAACACTCTGCTCCAGAAAGAGCAGAGCGCTATCTTTGCCGGCAACCCGCCGACGGTGGGTCAAGCCTATGAGTCGTAGGTGGAACAGTTCACCACCAAGAACAACGCGGTCGAGGATCTTGGTCCGTATATCAACGGCAAGAATGGGCTGAGCGCCGCTGATATCAAAGACTTCTACACCAGCGTCTGGAATGACGGGGTGCTGCACGGCAAACACTACATGATGCCGTTCTCCAAGAGTGATACCGTGCTCTACTATAATCCTGCCTTGCTGGCCAAAAGCGGCATCAGCAAACCGCCGAAGACCCTTCTGGTCCATGGTCGTGTTGATTGCCTACACGATCTGGCATGAAGTAGGTTTCACCGTACTGATCATGCTTGCCGGCTTGACAAACATCCCTCGCGAGTTGCGTGAGGCGGCGGCAATCGATGGGTCCGGCGCGCTTGGGCGCTTCCGCTCGATAACCCTGCCTCTGATGAGCCCGTGGGTGTTTTTCGTCCTGGTGATCAACGTCATAGGCTCTTTTCAGGTGTTCACCCAGGTGCTGACATTGACCCAGGGCGGCCCCGATCATGCCACCAACATCGCGGGCTTCCTGATCGAACAGACCGCTTTCCAGTTCTTTGATCTTCCGTATGCGGCGGCGCTGTCCACTACCGTACTGGCGGCGGTCTCGCTGCTGACCGCTCTGCAATTTCTCATCGGCAATCGACGGGTGTTCTACCAGTGAGAGCATCGCCATGATTCCCGCGCCCGCAGCGGCACGCCCCGCTCCAACCGCCGGACCTTCCCCTTTCCGACCGCGCGCCGGGCCGGCCCTGCGTTACCTGGCGTTGGGTTTGGTGACCATGGTCTTTGCCTTCCCCTTCTACTGGGTGATCCTGACTTCACTGGTGCCCAGCGATCATATCTTCGACTTCCCGCCAAGCCTATGGCCCAGATGGGACTTCGCCAACTATAGCGCCGCTTGGCAGGGTACACCCTGGCTTGGCTATTTCGTCAATACCATCATCATTGTGGTCGCCACTACCACCCTGGTGCTGGTGACGTCCACGCTCGCCGGCTATTGCCTGGCCACCATGCAATTTCCCGGCAAGCGTCTCGTGACCATACTGATCTTCGTCAGCTTGATTATGCCGGCGGTCGTGGTGATCATTCCCGACTATGTGATCGCCAGTTGGCTGGGCTGGCTGAACACCTATCAGGTGCAAATCGTCCCCTGGGGCGCCAGCACCTTCGGCATCTTCCTGCTCAGGCAGTCCTTTCTGGGCTTACCGGCGGAGTTGTATCAGGCGGCTCGGATCGATGGCTGTTCGCGCCGCTTCTACCTGTGGGCGGTCGGCGTGCCGCTCGTCCGGCCCGCGCTGATTACGGTTGGTCTGTACATCTTTTTGGGCAGCTACAATGCTCTGCTGTAGCCTTTAGTGATGACCAGTTCCAACGGGATCGATGCCGGGGTACAGCCGATTGAGATTGGCGTCTACAGCTTTATCAGCGAGAACGGTACGGCCTTCAACCTGCTCTGCGCGGCGACGGTCTTCACGATGCTCCCGGTGATCGTGGTATTTCTGGCGACGCAACGCTACTTTGTCGAGGGTGTGATGAGAACAGGGCTAAAAGGATGACGACAATTACCGTACTGGCGGGTGAGCGAACCATTGGTGGTACTCAGATCGTGGTGGAGGAAGAAGGGGCACGGTTACTCTTCGACTGCGGGCTGGTCTACGACCCCGCCGGCAATCCCTTTGCCCAGGTGTACCGCCGCTCCTGGCGGGCGCTCGCCGACATCCTTGCCCTGGGCCTCGCGCCCTATGTGCCCGGCCTCTACGCGCCCGACGCCCTGGCCGAGATCCCCACCTCGACGCCGTACGCGCTTCCCCCCGCCCAAGGACCGTTGGCGGTAGCCCTCAGCCACTCCCACCTGGATCATACGCACCTGGCCGGGTTTGTCTCGCCCGACGTGCCGATACACTGCTCCGCCCCGACCGCGCGCATCGTGCGGGCACTGGGCGATCTCGGGGAGAGCGTCGGACCCCTGCGGCGCGCGGTCACCATCCACGAACCGCATGAGCCGTTCATGGTGGGGCCCATGCGAGCGCGGTTCGTACCGGTCGACCATGACGTGTGCGGCGCCTGTGGTCTTCTGATCGAGACCGATGAGGGAGTTATTGCCTATTCCGGGGATTTGCGGCTGCACGGCTCGCATCCCGAACGCACCCGTGCCTTCACCGACGCCGCCCGTGATGCCGGGGCACGACTGCTGGTTCTAGAGGGCACCCAGTTGTGGCCGGATGATCCGCGCCTGCCCTCGCGCGACGAGAACGAGGTGGTGACGGCCTGCGCCGCGGCGCTCAGTCAAGCACCGGGACGGTTAGGGCTGATTCTCCTCACGCCGGAGAACGGCGAGCGGGTGGAGGCGCTGGCAGCGGCCTTGGACGCCATTGGCCGCGTTCTTGTGCTGGACGCAGCGGGGCTGGCCTTCGCCCACGCCGCCCTCGGTCGCCCGATCGGTGCACCGCACGCTGTCTACATTCCCAGCGGGCCGGCGCGCAAGCGCGAACAGGGCGAAATGTTGCCCGAGACCCTGCGGCAGGCGATCGACTTGGCCCCACGCTGTGTCACGGCGGCCGACCTAGCGCGTGAGCCGGGGCGCTTCCTCTTGCGGTTGGAGTGGCGGCATTTCGCGGATCTGCTGGAAGTACTTCCCATCCCAGGCGGAATCCTGCTTCAGGCGAACGGCACCCCCCTCGGCAGCTTCGATCCAGCATCGAAGCAACTGGGTTGGTGGGCCCACCAATTGGGCCTGGAGTTGCTTGATGTGGGGAGCAGTGGGCACGCCTATCCGTGCGACCTCACCGCCATCGCCAATACCCTCATGGCGCCGGTGGTCATGGGGATTCACTCGGAGCATCCCGAATTGTTGGCGGTGAACAGTAGGTTGCTGCTGCCCGAGCGTGGGCGGCCCTATCGCCTGGGGGCCCTTGGGCGATAGGGTCGGCATTGCCTGGCGCCGCCTAATACAACTTGTCGTACGTGAGCCGCCCCTACGGAGAACTGCCTTGGAACCGGCATCCGTAGGGGCCCCTACTGATCATGGTCACTGAGCGCCAAGCCGGATGAGGACCGCATCGATAGAGGGTAGGCGAGTACAGGCCGTGCTGTCTGTTCCGAGATTGCTCTCATAGCGATCGATGTAGAGGGCGGCGCCGCCGGCCCGTAGAGCAGGCTCGATGTCATTGACATAGTTATCACCAATGCAAAGGATCCGCTCCGCTGATCCCAGCTCATCCAGCAGACCGGCGAGACCTCGCGGCTTGGCCGCGGCCGGCATCACGAGATCGAAGCGGTCCCGTATGCCCAACCGCGCGAGCACATCCTCGACATCCTCGGTGGGTGAGTTGCTCATTACCACCCGGCGCAGCCCGTTGCCGGCCAACTGGTCGAGGGTAGAGTGCAGCGCGGGATGCGGAGCCAGATGGTAGGCCGGGTCGCGCATAAAGGCACGGGTGGCGAGGAATGCTTGCCCTCGATCAGCGCGTCGCACGCCATAATGGGCTGCCAGCACATCGGCAATGCCCCACAGGTCGCCGATATTGAGCTGATCGTCGCCCCACAGCGGGGTCTCAATGGGTGGCGAACCCGGTCCCGCGCCCTGGCGGGCCTCACCGGCTACCGGATTGATGGGTGCGGCTTGCATGGCCATTTCGTTGCCGCGCCAGTCAATACTCGCGGTGATGCGCCCGTTCTCGAAACGGAAGAGGCAATCCCGCGCCGTATCATAGCCCATGCCCACACGCGCTTTGCCGGTACCGGTTCGCACCTGCCGCCACTCAGCGAGGAAGCTGTTCCGGGTATCCGGCACGACGAACCGGGCCAGTTCCTGAATATACCGGTCATACACCCGCCGGTCTTCATACAAGGTGCCGTCAAGGTCGAAAATTATGGTGGTGAATTGGGCGATGGAGCCCTGTTGTGGCCTTAACACTGCCGGCGCCCTCCGTGGCCGTAATTCATCCTCCGCACGTTCAGAATGATTTTATCTTCATTTGGCTTGAGGCAAGTGCCGGGCGCTCATTGTACACTAAAAGTTCAAGTATGAGTGACGCCGGCCCGCCGAACCACAATTTATATGACCTCCTGGGCATCGCGCCGAACGCCGATGCCCAGGAGGTTCGTCGTGCTTATCGATCGCTGGCTCGTCACCTGCATCCAGACTTGAACGGGTCACACGACGCCGCGCATCGGTTCAGCCAGGTGACCAATGCCTACGAGGTGCTCAGCGATCCGGTCCGCCGTCGCCTCTACGACGATGCACGGCGGAGCCGGGCCGGGGCGCCGCTGCGTTCGTCATTGGCCACAAAACCGGGAGTGAGCCGCGGGGTGTTGCGCGGGGCGGATGTCTCGGCCTCCGTGGTCGTGTCGCTCCGCGAAGCGGTGTTCGGAGTCGAGGTAGACGTCGATGCGGTGCGGCGTGAGGTGTGCGTAGAGTGTGTCGGCACGGGGGTCGCCAGAGGCGGCGCCACCATACGGTGCGTGGTGTGCAACGGCACGGGCGGCACCCGGTCGGGCGGTGACGAGTGCCGAAGTTGCAACGGCAGTGGAGCGGTGGGCGATCCACCGTGTTCGCCGTGCCATGGTTCGGGCCGCCGAGTAGGGCAGTTGTCGCTTATTGTGAAAATCCCGCCGGGCGTGGAGGACGGGCAGGTGCTTCGCCTCAAGGGTGATGGGGATGCCGGTCCACGGAATGGACCGCGCGGCGATTTGTTGCTGCGGGTGAGCGTGGCGCCCGATCCGGTGCTTCGCCGCAATGGGATCGACATCATCATGGACCTGCCGATGGCAAGAGCGGAAGCGCGAGAGGGCTGTCATGTCGAGGTACCGACCTTGCGCGGACCGAAGCGGATTCGCGTGCAGCCCGGCACGGAGGATCGCGCCGTGGTGCGGCTCCCCGGCGCCGGGATCCGCCTCCCCGGATCGTGGCACAAGGGAGATCAGTTCGTGATCGTGCGCGTGCTTGATGATGTAATACGAATGGATTCGAATGATGACGATGAGGATTGAGCGGGATGTCGTGCTGGAGGGCAAGGCGGTTGGTTTGGAACCGCTGACCATGGATCATGCCGATGCCTTATTCGCCATCGCTCAGGATGACGAGATCTGGCAGTATCTAGCTTTCGATACTCCTACCTGCGTGGACGACATGCGCCGCTTCATCGGCATTGCCCTGGACAACGCGGCGAGCGGCGTTGAACTCCCCTTCGTGATTATCCATCGGCCGGAAAATCGGGTGGTTGGCAGCACGCGCTATATGGGGATCGTCCCCCACGATCACGCTCTGGAAATCGGCTGGACCTGGATCGAGCGCGATCACTGGCGTAGCGCGATCAACACCGAGGTCAAGTATCTTCTCCTTCGCCACGCCTTCGAGGTGCTGGATGCCAACCGCGTCCAACTGAAGACCGATCTCCGCAACATTCGTTCGCAGCAGGCTATTGCTCGCCTCGGCGCGCAGCGCGAAGGCGTGCTGCGCGAGCACCGCATTGTCAAGGGCAATTACCGGCGCTCGTCCGTGATCTTCAGCATCCTTGACCGTGAGTGGCCGGAGGTGAAGGCAGGGCTGGAGGCGAAGATGGCAGGGGGAATGTAGTTTTGCATCGTTCTTATTAGAATCGGCGGTGCCTGAATGGCCACAGGTCGGTACGCATCACCGGGTCGGGCCGGCAAGCACGGGACGACTTCACAGGTCCCGTACTCGCCGGCAGCACCGCGCGGTGGCCGGCACGAAAACACGTCCAGCAACCGCGCCCGTCCTGCTGCCGATCGGGGATCTACTCTCCGCGGTAGGCAGCGGCAACAGCCGCGGTGTCCTGGTAGATCTGGAAGCAGGTGACCTTACCATCCCTGAAGGTAAAGGCGTGTGCTTCGTGGGTGACGATTTTCCGGCCGTTGCGTCGCGTGGCGGCTTCGACGTCGAGCAGGGATATCACCTTGTCGCCCTGAGCGGTGAACTCTCGGGGCTCGAATACCGAGAACTCCGCATTCTCGGAAAGTGTGCCGAACCAGTCCTGTACCGCCTGCTTCCCCCTATGCGTGCCTGCCGTCGGCACGTCGGATGGACCTGGCGCCACCTATTCGATGTCGTCCGTCAGGGCCGCGAGAAGGGCGGGCATATCTCCACGCCCGAACGCCGCGTAGGCATCCTTGACCCGCTGTGTATTCTCTTGTTCCAGCATGTACGTCTCCTTATCTTACTGTGGTGGCTGAAGGCGGCTGAGCAGGTCGTTCGCCGCCTGCGAGGGATCGGAGTGGTGGTGGACGATCTTCCACTCCCCACCCTCCCGGCGGTAGATGTTGGTGACGCGCTCGCTAAACGCGACCCGCTCGCCCGCCAGCGTGATCTCCGCCTCCTCCACGCCGACCTCGTAGGCCAGGTCCGTCCCCATGCGGATCAGTTGGTCACGCAGCAGAACCTGTCCCCCAGAGGCAATCGAGGCTACCTGCTCCCACGTGGGCCGCACCTGCTCCCAGCCGACCTCCCGATGCCCGATAGGGTGCATGGTTGTCACATCCTCGCTATGCGCCCAGACCGCGCTCATCGGGCCGGCATCGCCATTGGCCATATGGTTCAACGCCGCATAGAATCGCTCGGATACTTGCCGTACTTCATCTTCCGCTGCCATGGAATGGCCTCCTTGCGTCTTGTCGCGGGAAACCCGCTACATGTCTATCCGTCCACATATCGCGCGCTACGGGTGGTGCAGGGTTATTGACTTCCCCGCGCCCGAGGTGTTGCCTCGGCCAGGGTACCGGCGCTACGGCAGGATCTTGTAAACGTCAATGGCCGTTTCCTGGGGCGGGGTCGGGAACCCTCCCGTAATGCCCTGCTGCATCCTGGGCATCAGGATGCCGTCACGAAACCGCTCCCAACTCTCCTTCGAGTCGTGGACCGCCACGATCGTCCAGCCCCCGGCCGATGGGCCGGCTGCGTGATAGATCTGGCCGTCCGGCAAGCGACCCTCACCCGGGTGCACGGCGGCGATCGACGCCTCGTACTGCTCCTTTGTGCCGCCGGGGAAATGATGCACGATTGCGTAGGCCATGGTAGTTTTCCCTTCCGTTTGCTTTTCACTTTCAGCACTCGCCACGAATGGTCCGTTCCCTTCCGTTCGCCATGATCCATCCGAGAGAAGGAGCATCCCCCCCCAGACTGGATGTATCTCACCTCCTTTATGAAAGATTCCTAATCGATTCGGGGCGCGATGCAGGGATAGCGCCGGGGTGTTGCGGCATATCGGACATCATCAGTGTCACGATTGATCCTCCTGGCTTGACTCGCCCTGAGTGCGGCTGAGCGGAGCATGCTACCCCTCGCCGGCCGCGCCATGTTCGAGCTGACGCTGATAGTCTGCGTGGTCGAAATGACCCAGGGACTCGGCGACCAGCCCATCGTCACCAATCCGCCATTCCTCGAATCCGCTGATTCGGACCCGTTTTCCCGTGCCGCCCGGCCCCGTGTTGGCGCCCGAGAGCATCCATTTATAGATGGCCGTTTCTCCTTGATCGACGAGATCGTCCATGGTGATTTCCAGATCCGGGAAGGCAGTCATGAAGCCCTGCGCCGTCGCGGCGATGGCGCTTCGCCCGACCGCCGGAGCGCCGCCATTGATCGCAAGCGAACCGCTCGGCGAGAAGAAGGCGGCAACACTGGCGGCGTCTTGGCTACACCACGCCGCTGTGTACCGTTCAGCGAACGTGCGAAGTGATGTTGTACTCTCGTGCTTCATCTCGCGTATCCTCTGCTGTCTGCTACCGCAGGGTGCCCCGCGTCGTCAACTCGGTAAGCAGGCCTTTGGGAAGGTCGACACTGACGATGAATTGACGCTGGAGGGACGCCGTGCCGGGCCGGTCGATACGCATGGTGACCTGCCAGCGGCCGAACATCGCCAGTGGTCCCTCTGCCGCGTATCGGCCGGGCCGTCCCTCGCTCAGGGGCAGCGTGATCGGCCGCATGGCCATCCCAATCATGCGGGCCGTCAGGAGGACATGGGCGCCGGCGAGGGGCTTGCCGTGCTCGCGCAGTCGCACCTCGAAGTGATTGTTGCCGGGAATCAGCGGGCTCGTATGCAAGGTAAGTTGCAGTCCGCCCACCCGCGCGGTTTGCGCAACCGTGCGCGGCTGGAGGATCAGGCGCGGATCGATGGCGGCGGCTTGGCCGGTGACCGTCGGGTGAGCTGCCGACGCGTGCCGCGACCAGACCAGCACGCCGGCCAGTAGGAGCATGATGGCCGGCAAGACCAGCGTAGTCATGGCGGCCCGCCCTGCGGTGCGCGGTTGCCGAGGACCGGCTCCCATGCGCGGCCGCTCGGGTACGGCCAGGGCCCGCTCTCTGCTCATGTTCTCTCTCCTCCGTTTTCCGACTCCACGCTATGGGAGTTAGGACGGGCGCTCCGCCGAGCGCCCGTCCCGCGGCTACTGACCTGCAGGCAGTACGGTGATCGTGCCGACCATGCCGGGTGCGTGGACGAAGCAGAAGTAGGTATAAGTGCCCACTTTGCCGAAGGTCAGCGTGAAGGGCTTGGTGGAGAACTTCTGGCCTTTCGCGTTGATATAGTTGCCGTCCAGCGCCAGGCCGGAGTTGGCAAAACCGCCCATGTATACGCCGCCCGCCGGGATGCTGGGCTCGATAGCCTTGGGATCGATGCCCAGAATCGGGCCATTGGATCCCGTGCCCACGGGGACGATGACCTGCGCCTTGCGCGGATCCAGGCCGAAGGTGACGGTGTGCAGGTAGACGCCGCCCGACTTCCAGCTCACGCTGTCGCCCACATGGATGGTCAGATGCTCGGGCACGAAGCCATCATTCGCGTCGGTCGGCGTACCGGTGCCGGCCCGCACCGTCCAGTGGTGGGTAGACATCGGATAGGGTACTACCTTGATCGTACCATCCATATCGCCGAATCCCGGAACGCCGGAGTGCAGCAAGCAATCGTAGGCAAAGACGCCTACGTTGGGGAAGGTGATGGTGCAGGACTGCGGGGTTGGCGCGCCGGCGGGTCCGATCTGGCCACAGTTCACCAACGTCTTACTGGTGCCGCTGTCGGTCATCACCAGCGGGCCACGCGACGAGGGGAACCACACCTCGGGATTGAGCACTAACTGCTGCTTGCCGTTGATCATCTTGGGGCTGAACTGCACGTTGGGGTCTTCCAGATGACGCAGCATGGGGTCAGGCGCGAAAGCGACGATGTGCGGCTCATTGGCGGAGTTGACCGTCCAGATCACCTTGTCGCCGGGGTGGATGGTCAGCGTGCGGGGGTAAAACTGGTTGACCGCTTCGGTGCTGTCATTGCCGGCGGGAATCACCTGGGCAAAGCCCGCGATCACATGCCAGGTGGTGGGCGTGACTGCCGCGGCGTGCGGGGCCTGGGTGTGGGACGCGTCCAGGCTCACCGCACGGGCGGGGCCGCTATTGATGACGAGGCCGGCGGTCAGCAGGCCCATGGCGATGCCGCCGCGAATCCTGAATCTGTCCATGATGCGAGTTCCCTTCTTGCTCGCTACGCCCACTTTCGCACCAATTCGTCCAGACCAGACCGCATAAGCTCGTCCGGCGTAATCGCCACGCTGTATTCGATCTGGGCATTGAGGGTGAGAATCCATGGCTCAACCAGCGCGGGGATCCGCGATCCATCCTCAGCGTTGTAGACGACTACCGCGCCGCGGCCGGAACCGCTACCAGTGAAGTAAATGCTCTCCGGTTTTGTCGCTTCAAGGATGGCGCCCATCTTCTGGGCGACAACACCGGCCCGTGCCAGCGTATTAAACGGCTCAACCGGGATCGTAATCCTGAACAGGATCCTCATCGAGTTTTCCCTTCTATCAGAAGCTTCAAGCTGATCGCGTAGCACCTGTGTCCTACCGAACGTAGGCCGGCACCTGGAGGGTGCCTCGACCTCCCGCCGGATATGAATCCAACCTCTAGGCAACTCCTCCTTCCCACTCCCGATGCGAGACGGCCGAACGTGCGTTCCCCGCGCCGCCCTATGCTCTCCAGTCTGCGCGGCGGCGAGGCGGCTGACCATGAACAGAGGCCGCACAGTTCCCGCAATCTTCGCGGATACGCTCACCAAACGGAGGCGGCGGGGCACGCAAGTGCGTTGCTTCGAAGGCTTGCTGCGTGCCCGTGGCAGACATGCTATTATGTGTGGCAGCGATGATTCAGCTGGGCGAGGCCGGCTGCGCCGACCAGTGGTTGACACGGCAGGAGGGCGCATGCAGAAACAGCCCACTGGGGCGCATTTAGCGGTTGGGGAACTGCTCCGCCGCTATCGGGAACGTGCCGGTCTGTCGCAAGAGGCGCTGGCCGAGCGCGCCGGCGTGAGTCCGCGCGGTCTGCTCTATCTGGAACGCGGCACTCGGCGGCCCTATCCTGCCACGCTGCGCCGACTGGCTGACGCCCTGTCCCTTGGCGCTGAGGAGCGGGAGGCGTTGACCCGGGCCAGCCGCGAGGGGAGCACCCCTGCGGGGCCCGCTCCGGGGGATACGGCCGGACCACCGGCCGATCGTCAAGCGGTGCGGGAGGCCACGACCCCGCCGGGCCGCCCCTTGCACAACCTTCCCGCCGCCCTGTCCAGTTTCATCGGGCGCGAACAGGCACAGGCGAGCGTGCATGAGCTGTTCACCGCCCATCGCCTGGTGACGCTGGTCGGTCCCGGCGGGGTGGGTAAGACGCGGCTCGCCCTGGCCGTGGCGGAGGGAATCGTCGGGGCCCACCCTGACGGCGTGTGGCTGGTGGAACTGGCTGCCCTGGCCGACCCCGGACTGGTGCCGGGCACGGTTACCAGAACTCTGGGTCTGCGTGAAGAACCTGGCCGCCCGGTCCTGGACATACTGCGCGACTTTTGCGGCGGTAAGGGCATGGTGCTGGTGCTGGATAACTGCGAGCACCTGCTGACGGCTTGTACGGCACTGGCCGGCACGCTGCTGAGGGCGGCGCCCGCACTGCGCCTCCTGGCAACCAGCCGGGAGCCGCTCCGCGTGGCAGGGGAGCAGTGCTACCGGGTTCCCTCGCTTAGCGTCCCCGATCCCGAGCACCTGCCCTCGCCTGAGTTAGCGGGCAGCTACGAAGCGGTGCGCCTGTTCGTGGCCCGTGCCCAGGAGCGACGCCACACCTTCGCCCTGACCGGCGCCAACGCGCGGGCAGTAGCCGAGATCTGCGCGCGGCTGGATGGTATCCCCCTGGCGATCGAGCTGGCGGCGGCGCGGGTGGCAAGCGCGTCGGTGGAGGCCATTGCGGCCCGCCTGGACGACCGCTTTCGTCTACTGACCACCGGCTCGGATGATCTCCCCACGCGGCAGCGGACCTTGAGGGCGACCCTGGAGTGGAGTTGGGACCTGTTGGACGGGAGGATGCGAGCGCTGCTCGGTCGGCTCTCGGTGTTTGTGGGCGGCTGGATGCTTGAAGCGGCGGAGATCGTGTGCGTGGGCCAGGAGGAGGATTCCTGGGCGGTACTCGATGGGCTCGATGGGCTAGTCAATCGCTCACTGGTACAGTTGGACGAAACCCCCACGGGAGCGGTGCGCTACCGGTTGCTGGAAACGGTGCGTCGGTATGCCGCGGAGCAGCTTGCCGCGGCTGGTGAGGAAACCATCACCCGGGACGGCCACCTGTCGTACTACCTCGCGCTGGCGGAACGGGCGGTGCAGGCGTTCCGAGGGCCTGATCTGGGAACATGGCTGGACCGCCTGGACACCGAGCACGACAACCTGCGGGCGGCGCTGATCTGGGCGCGCGCGGGGGCGCGGGGCGAGGAAGGTTTGCAACTGGCGGCGGCGCTGGCGCCCTTTTGGGAATTTCGAGGCCATATTGCCGAAGGGCGACACAGCGTGGAGGAGATGCTCGCCGCCTTCCAGGGATCGGCCGGCACCCGTGCCCGAGCGCTGAATGCCGCGGGCTTCCTGACGATGCGCGCGGGCGACATCCCGGCCTCGCTGCGTCTATACCAGGAGTCCCTGGCATTGCGCCGTGAACTTGGTGACACGCGCGGCATGGCGGCGGCGCTTACCAACATAGGGAATGCGTACATTGAGATGGGCGAGTACGAGCGGGCCTTATCCGCGTATGCCGAGGCGCTGGATCTCTGTCGTGCGTCAGGGGACCACTCGGGCACCACCGCCGCCTTGAACAACCAGGCGGTGGCGATGCGTGAACTGGGCCAGTTCGAGCAGGCGGAGGCCCTGGCGAAAGAAAGCCTGGCGCTGCGGCGGGAGCAGGGCGACCGACGCGGCGTCGCCGAAGCGACCAACAATCTGGCACAGGCGGCATCGATGCAAGGTCGGTACGAGCAGGCGACCGTGCTCTTCAAGGAGGGACTCCTGTTGAGCAGGGATCTGGGAGATATAATTCGGCTGCTTGAGGCACTGGAGGGCCTGGCCTGGGTGGCCGCGGCGCTCGGGCAGCCGCTCGGGGCCGCCCGGCAGGGCGGCGCGGCCGAGGCGGAGCGGGAGAGGCTTGGGTTACCCCAGGGCATCCCGGACCGCGGCTTTCGTGAAAGGGCGAGCCACGCCATGCGCGCGGCGCTGGGCGAGGCAATGTTCGCGGCAGCCTGGGCCGAAGGGCGCGGCATGACGCTGAACGAGGCCATTGCGTTGGCGCTCACGGACGACTCAACCCATTAATCGAGCCTGAGAGCGGCGGTTGTTAAAGGCAGTGCGGGCAATTGCATCCGTCCGCGCACCTGTACGCGCCTCAATGTGCCCCTACCTACGCTTGGGCATTTCCTCCCACGCCGGTTCCGTTCCAGGCTCGCGCCGGCTATGGCCCGCGGCGCTTGTCGATCAGCCTGACCGGCGGGGCCAAGCTCCAAATCGTCTGGGATGATGTGCCGCTCACTGACTCTGCGCTAACCGCTGCATAGCTCTGCGGCCCTGATTGGGCAATATGGAGCGGCTACGCCATATCTTCTCGCGCCAGACGGCGTGCGAGGCGCTCGGCCATGGCGATACTGTAGTTCTGGCCGCGGTCCTGCGGGTAAATCTGGAACATGTTGGCCATGTAAAGATGCGGAATCGGCGTGTCGTGAGGAGCGATATGCTCTTTGAAATCCACCGTGACGACCGGTTGCGCGTACGGCGCCGCGAATGAATGCAGGCCAGTGATCCAGGAGCGGCGCAGGTCGGGGTTGATCCGCTGCAAGTAGGGCAAGAAGTCCTCGAGGATCGCTTCCTTCTCGCGAGAAAACAGCGGATGATCCATCGGTACGTAATTCCCGACGTACACCAGGTGCTTGCCGCCGTAATCTTCAGGCGGCATGTAGTTGGTATGCTCTACCACGGCGAGGAACGGATAGCCGGGATCGTTGATCGCGATCCAGTAGACCTTGGAAAGGGGCCGGTCCAACTCAAGCACCAGGCAATGGGCGCCAAGGGCCTTTCTGCCGCCGTACCGCGCCCGGAAGTCGGCCGGCATCCCTTCGGTCAGGTCGATGGTTAGGCGCGCGGGCAGGGTGGAGACCACTCTATCGAACTCGCCGCTCGCCGCTCCCGCCTCCACGGCGATATTGCCGGACGGCTGAGGGCGAATGCGGGTAACAGCGGTCGAGAAATGCAGGTCACCGCCGTGAGCATCAACGCGCTCGGCCAGGCGCTCATAGAGTTGCTGAAATCCACCGTGTACATAACCGAGCGCCGTGCTCCGCAAGTGAACTCGGGACCAGAACCAGGGCATGGCAATCTTGTCACTGTAGTCACCGAACTTCTGCTTGAGTAGCGGCTCCGCGATTACCGCGAAGGCGGTCGGACCCATCCAGCGCCGCAGCCACCGCTCCGCCGTGTGACCCTCGAAGCGCTGGTAGCCTTTCTCCAGCTTGAGGTAGGCCAGCACGGCGCCCACGCGGACGCGGTCGACAAAGGGCAACGGTTTGAGGCGAAGGAGGGGAATCGCCCCATCCATGGAGTGGATGGCACCGTCGCGCAGAATGGTCGTCGCCGGTTTGGGCCATACCAGGCGGCCGGCCAATCCCAACTCCTGGATCAGATCGACAGCGGCGTGATCGGCGCGAAACAGATGGTGGTAGAACTTCTCCAGGTAGATGGGGGTGCCGTCTTCCCGGTGCGCCACGACGAAACCCGCCGCCAGGCCGCCTGGTTCCGGCTCGCGCTCGATCACCGTCACGCTGTTTCCGGATCGCGCCAGACGGTAGGCCAGGGTCAACCCGAGGGCGCCCGCGCCGAGCACCGCCGTATGCGTTCTCCTCATCGATCCCCTATTCCGGCAACGGCGTCGATAGTGTGCTTCAACCGCATGGCGTAATCAGCGCCGCCGCGCCGGACACTGAGCCTCACGGGGCACGATGGTTGTTGCCGTCGTCCACGTTTGTGGTGGCCCAGGGCAGGGCTTGCAGGCGTTCGAGCGGAATCGGCTGTCCACTCACATCACTTAACCCGTAGAGACCCGCGTCCATCCTTTGCAGAGCGTGCCGCACCTGGGCCAGTAATCGCTGGTCGTTGGCCGAGAGGGCCATTTCCGTATCGGCGGTGGTGATGTCCTGGGCCATATCGCCATAATCCTCGGGATCAGTCGTCAGAGGGTCGTTGATCCCATTGGCCTGGTTCGGGGTCGCCGACGCTCGGAGTGCGCCCTGCAAGCGTGCCACTTCAGCTTCAAGTCTGTGCCGAAGCTCGGCCAAGGTAGTCGCATTCAGATCAGGGTGGACGCTCTCGGCGGCCATTTCGCTGCCCCTTTTTGCTACAACATGCTTTGGTTGGAAGTACCGCGCCGCCCGGAGTACGGCGTTCTTCTATGATACATCCTGTCGAATAGTGACCTCAACGGTCTGGACGGCGTTATTTCCATAGCCCAGATAGTTCCATTCAGGTTGCGTGGGCTGTGTATTACCCGCCTCATCGACGGCGCGGCTACGGAGCGTGACCTGACCGGGCGTGCCTGCTTCCCAGGTGAACTGCCAGCGTCGCCACGCATAGGGCAGCGCTTCATCCAGCCGCTCCGCCGGCTTCCAGGTTGCGCCGCCGTCGGTGCTGACCTCCACGCGGGCGATCGGCGCCGCTCCGGACCAGGCCATCCCCCGCACTATGTGGGAACCTCTCGGCAGGACGGCATCGGGCTTCGGCGTGGTGATCACCGATCGCACGCGCGCGGCGGTGAGCGGCGTCGGTGTGGCGTCGCCCCGCTCGGGATGGACCATGACATAGCGCTCAGTCTGATAATAGCCGGAAAACGGCTTGGTTAGGGCCTCGATACGGGTTAGCCATTTAACCGAAGCCACGCCGTACCAGCCGGGAACGATCAGGCGTACCGGAAAACCGTGGTCCACCGGCAGCGGTTCGCCGTTCATGCGGTACGCGAGCAGCGTGTCGGGATGCAGCGCGGTTCCAAGCGGTAAGCTCCGCTCAAAGGCGGTGACCGGCTCGCTTTTCTCTTCGGCTCCGCGGTCAGCCCCCTCGAAGAGGATCTCCTTTACCCGATCGCCGAGTCCGGCTTGCGCCAATACCAGGTGCAACGGGGCGCCTGTCCACTCGGCCGTACTGACTGCCCCATACTGCCATTGCTCGCCGGCCGCCTTCGGAGACATGGCGAAGCGCCCATTGCCGGCGCATTCCGTGGTCACGATGAGGGAACGGGTGGGGAGGTCAAGCAAATCCGCGAAAGTGAGCTGGCGCGGCCGGCGTACCTCACCCTCCACCCGCAGGCGCCACTCCTCCGCGCCCAGCTTGGGCGCCGTATAGTGACTGCGGATATAGAAAAGGCGGTTTGGGGTAATCGTGCCGACCTGCTCGGTCAGCGGAGTCTCGGCATTACGCGGCTCCTCGCGCACCACCAGCAACTCGGGTTGCTCATGCACGCCGGCAATCGCCGCCGTTGAAGCATGCTGGTCTTTATCGCTACTGGTCATCTCCTCACAATCCTATACCAATGCGGACTGTCGTGTACTAGTACAGCATGGCCTGAATAGCTTGGCGGTTCCGCAGGGGCATCCCTTGTGAGTGCCCTGGTTCGGGCCGGCGAGGGCACCCATCACCCAGAGGGTCCCCTATGCCCCTACAATCAGGAGGAAACCCACGCCAAGGTGAACTAGGCCCACGATCATCATACACGCTTGGGGCTAACGTTCCAGCCCTGGCCGCGGCCGGGCGGGACATGTTGCCCGCCCGGCCCACGAGTACCTAACGATTCCCGAAAGGCATGGTTCTCGCCCCTTCCGAGGCGGAGCTAACGCTCGCGGCGTATTTGGCGAAGACGCCGGAGGTGTAGTGGGGAGCCGGCGGCGTCCACTGGGCGAGGCGAGCGGCAAGCTCAGCCGCGGGCACCTCGAGGTCGAGCCGGCGCGTGTCGAGATCGAACGTGATCGTGTCACCCTCGTGTACGGCGGCGATCGGGCCGCCGTGCGCCGCCTCGGGCGCCACGTGCCCTACCATGAAGCCGCGGGTGGCGCCGCTGAATCGGCCATCCGTGAGAAGAGCTACCGAGTCACCCAGGCCGGCTCCCACCACGGCGCCGGTGACGCCGAGCATCTCGCGCATGCCGGGGCCGCCGCTCGGTCCCTCGTAGCGAATCACCATGACGTCGCCCGGCTGAATCTTCCCCCCGGTGACCGCCGCCATGGCATCCTCTTCACGATCGAACACGCGGGCGGGGCCGCGATGGGACCGTTTGTCATAGCCTGCGACCTTGATCACGCAGCCGTCGGGCGCCAGGCTGCCCTTGAGGATGACCAGACCTCCGGTCTTCTTGATCGGATTGTCCAGCGAACGGACCACATCCTGCCCCGGCGTCTCTACGGCTTTGGCCGATTCCTCGGCAATGGTCTTGCCGGTCGGGGTTTGCTGACTGCCGTCGATCAACCCACCCGCGAGCAGGCGCTGTGCGATCAGAGGGATGCCGCCTGCTTTGTCTACGTCGACCGCCATATACTTGCCGCCTGGAATAAGATCCACGATGAGCGGGGTACGGGCGCTGATCCTGTCGAAGTCGTCGATGTCGAGCGGCACGCCGGCCTCACGAGCCAGAGCCAGCAGATGGAGCACCGCGTTGGTCGAGCCGCCGCTGGCCGCCACGCAGGCTATGGCGTTTTCAAAGGCGCCGCGGGTGAGGATATCCAGGGGACGCTGATTGCG
Source organism: Chloroflexota bacterium (assembly GCA_025924845.1). Next base: position 20,586 of record JAICHN010000022.1, read on the forward strand.
GCGCAGCATGTCCATGACCAGTTCACCACAGCGTACACTCACCTGATCCTTGCGCGGATCGGTAGCGGGTACGCTTGCCGTGAACATCGGGGAGAGGCCGATGAACTCCAATACGGTGGCCATGGTGTTGGCGGTAAATTGGCCGCCGCAGGCGCCCGCGCCGGGACAGGCCACATTTTCCAGCTCGGTCAGTTCCGCTTCGGTCATTTTCCCGGCCGCCACCGCGCCGACCGCCTCGAACATACTTTGCACGGAAACATCGCGCCCTTTATACCGACCCGGAGCGATCGATCCGCCGTAGAGGATGAGGGAGGGCACGTTTAAGCGGGCCAGAGCGAGCGCCGCGCCGGGGAGAGTCTTATCGCAGCCGACCACGGCGACCATGGCGTCGAACATATAGCCCCGCCCGCAGAGCTCGATCGAATCCGCGATCACCTCACGGCTGATCAGCGACGCCTTCATCCCTTCGGTGCCCATGGTGATGCCGTCGCTGATCGCTACCGTATTGAACTCCATCGGGGTGCCCCCCGCCGCGCGGACGCCCTCCTTGACGCGGGCTGCCAGGCGACGGAGATGGAAGTTGCAGGGCATGGTTTCGATCCATGTGTTGGCGATGCCCACGATGGGCTTGGCCAGGTCCTCGTCGGTGTAGCCGATCGCCTTGTAAAAGGAGCGCGCCGGAGCGCGATCCCGTCCCTCGATAATCGTTCTGCTGGGTAAGTGCTGGTCGTTGGCCACGGTTACCTCCTGAATTGCCATGTACGCCCGTAGGATGTCCTAAGTATACGGGGGGATGCACCTGGAACGGGAATACGGCGTTGGGGATGCGACGACGAGGGAAACCAGTATCGCCGGCCAGGCGTGCTAAAGTAGCGACGATGCTCAAGTATGAGCGCAAGTTCGCTACCTACATCGCGAACAACGGGGGGTCCATCGTGAACTTCAGACTTCGCCATCAAGATCGAGACTGCGGAAGAGCCCAGTGCCGTGACGAGATGCGGGTCCATTTACCTAATGATCTCGTGTTTCCGATCACCAGGGAAGTTGCCGCGCGCTGGGAGTGAAGAGGCGCGGCGCATGTGGAGGCCGGCTCTGGTTCATGGTCCGTCCCTGATACGATGGGCAGCGCTTGGCCGCCGGCTCGATGTTCACCACGGTCTGCCCGCGCCATGACGTCACATAGCTATTCCCGGCAATGGTGTGCGTCTCACGGCGTTCTACCAGGGGATAGTTCACGACCAGTGCATCTCCGGGTTGGAGACCTGAGATCCGACAATGCCCCTTACTAACTGTGTCCTGTATAGGGCGCGCGTTTATGGTGATCTGGACCGCGGTTGTCGCGAGTGCCGGCGGTAGGCGTAGATCGATCGCGCACTGCTTTCGCACCTGGATCCGCAGCGTCCCCCCGTAGGGTTCGTTGCTCATGACCTCCAATGAAGAGACAGACCGGCTAATGGGTAGATTAACATACACGGTCCCGTCATGCTCGACCAGCGCATGATTCCAGACGAGATAGAGTGCGTGCAAGCCGCTGCCCAGACAACAGCCCTCCAATCCCTCATCCCAGCCGAACGGCGTATTCGGCCACGCAGCACATGCAAAGCTGCCGCGCGCGGCCGCGATAACCCGCTCCTCAGTCCCATGTGGCAGGACATCTTCAACCTGCCGGAACTGATTCTCGAGCAGCTGATTGCGCGCACAGCGCTCCACGTCGTCCCAGTAGTCGCCAACGCCTGCCTCACTGAGCAGGATCGCCAGCTCCAGATAGTCCGACAGGGCGCACGTTTCGCAGGATTGACTCCATAAATAATCGTTGGGAAATCCGACGCCGTCAGGAAGCCATCCAAAGCTTGTGGTATGCCGGCGCGTGTGCTCGAAGACCTGCCGCGCCCATCGCACCATACCTTTGTCGCCGATTGTCAGGCCCAGACGCAGAATGCCCGCCGTGGTGGGAAGAACGCCTCCGCTGTGTGTATGGCCGATATACGAGCCATCCATCGCCACGGCTCCGCTGCGCTGCATATAGTAGCGGGCCAGCCCCCCAGCAAGATGCAGGGCACCGGCGCTGCCGCTATGCTGGTGATAGATCATCACACTGTTGAGGACCGAGGCCCAGTAACCTGGGGCGCCGAGCGCGGGTGCCACTTTGGGATCGAGTTCGCCCACGGCATCAGGGACGTTCAGCCAGATCCCCTCCCCTCTCAAGGTTGCCGGGAAAAAGGCGCAATCTCCGTCCCAGACTGCCGCCTGAGCCAACCCGGCGACGAGGCGCTGGATGTAGCCTTCGATGCGACTTTCACCGCTTTCCAGCCACCACGACAGGAGGCCAAACAGCACGCGGCCCTGGCAAAACAGATCCGCGCCTCCTCGGGAGCCAAACTCAGGCGC